>PKXE01000168.1:13498-19622 GCA_003132265.1 Candidatus Dormiibacterota bacterium
GGGGCCACCGTCCCGCCACTCGGCCATCTCCCGACCATCGTGGAAAGCATTCGCACCCATCTCGTATCGCTCCCGCCTGAGACCGTGGTGTTCCCGGGCCACGGCGGCCCCACCTCGATCGGCCGGGAAGCTCCCCTGTACCAGGAGGGGGCGGCGCGCGACTGGTGAACTAGGCGAGGGCCCGGGTCATCACCCGTTTGCCCAGGCCACCTGGTCGAAGAGCCCGGGCTGCTCTCCGTGGATGAAGCTCAGGCGGTGGTGGTGGCAGATGCCATGCCGGGAGATAGCGCCGAGGTGGCGGGGAGTCCCGTAGCCCTTGTTGCCCTGCCAGTCGTAGTGGGGGAAATCAGGGTGGAGGTCGCGCATCAAACGGTCCCGGTAGACCTTGGCCACGATCGACGCGGCCGAGATCGCTGGTACCAGACGATCGCCCCCGACCACACTGTGGTACTGGCGCCCGGTTCTGATCTTGAGGTTGCCGTCCGCCAAGTAGGCCGGGGCCGAGACCTCCTCGATCAGCCGCTCGAAGGCGACCCGATTGGCCCAGCCCACCCCCCGGTCGTTGATGACCGCGACCTCGATGGCGATGACTTGAAGCGCCAACGCCTCCCGGCGGATCAGGGGTTCGATCGTCTCCCGCTGCTTTGCGGAGAGCAGCTTGCTGTCACGGAGCAAGGGATGGCTGAAGCCCGGGGGCAGGATGACACCGGCAGCCACCAGCGGTCCGGCCAGGGCGCCCCGGCCCACCTCGTCGAGCCCACAGGCGCCAGGCGCGGCCAGTTGCCAGGGCGGGCGGGCTGCGTCGTCGGCCACGCCCGCAGTCTAAGCATCGTCCGCCTTCCGAGAGGCCCGAGAGGCGCCGATATACTCGGCCCTTAGATGAGCATTCCGTCCGAGCCCGCCCGGCCTGAGGGAACGGCGGTTGGGGGTCGCCGGGAGGAGCTGCGTCAGCGTAACTCCGTTGCCCAACTGGGCGGGCCCGCGCGCTACCGGAGCCGGCTGCCCGACCAGCACAAGCTGCCGGTGCGAGAGAGGCTTCGGCTCTTGTTCGACCCGGCGACGCCTTTTCTGGAGGATGGACTCCTTGCCAACACCGCCTCCCCCGACGAGATGGGTGCGGATGGAGTGGTCACCGGCGTGGGGACGGTCCACGGCCGACGGGTCTGCGTCGCCGCCAACGACCCCACTGTCAAGGCCGGCTCCTGGGGACCCCGGACGGTGGAGAAGATCCTTCGGGTCCAGGAACAGGCGGAGCGGCTGCAGGTGCCGCTCTGCTATCTGGTGGACTCAGCTGGCGCTCGGATCACCGAACAGCGCCAGATGTTTCCGGGCCGGCGCCACGCGGGGCGCATCTTTCACAACCAGGTTCGCCTCAGCGGACAGGTTCCTCAGCCCTGCGCCCTCTTCGGCCCCAGCGCCGCTGGTGGCGCCTACATCCCAGCCTTCTGCGACGTCACCTTCATGGTCGAAGGCAACGCCTCCATGTACCTGGGATCGCCGCGGATGGCGGAGGAGGTGGTCGGCGAGCACGTCTCCCTGGAGGAGATGGGTGGGGCCCGCATGCACTGCACGGTGAGCGGCTGCGGCGATTTGCTCTGTCCGGACGAAGTGGCAGCCATCGAGTCGCTCCGCCGCTACCTCTCCTTCTTTCCCTCCAGTTGGCGGGGAGAGCCTCCGGCCGCCGCAACAAGACCGCCCTTGAGCCATGCTGACATCGGCGCCCTGCTCCCGGCCGAGTCGACCAAGGGATACGACATCCACCTGGTGCTGGAGGCGCTGTTGGACGGAGGGTCTTTCTTTGAGATCAAGGCCCTTTACGCCAGGGAGTTGGTCTGCGGGCTGGGCCGCCTGGGCGGCCGCGCCGTCGGGGTCGTGGCCTCGCAACCCGAGCACCAGGGCGGGGTGCTGTTCGTCGACTCGTCCGACAAGGCGGCCCGCTTCATCAGCCTCTGCGACGCCTTCAACCTGCCGCTCGTCTTCCTCGCCGATGTCCCCGGCTTCATGATCGGCTCGGCGGTGGAGCGCGAGGGGATCATCCGCCACGGAGCCAAGATGATCGCGGCTCTCAGCTCAGCGACCGTCCCGCGCATCTGTGTCGTACTGCGCAAGGCCTACGGGGCCGGGCTCTACGCCATGAGCGGGCCCGCCTTCGAGCCGGAGGCGACCCTGGCGCTCCCGACCGCGGAGATCGCGGTGATGGGCCCGGAGGCCGCCATCAACGCGGTCTACGCCAAGCGCATCGCCGCCCTGCCTGAAGCCGAACGGCCAGAGTTCGTCGCCAAGCTGCGAGCTGCGTACGTAGAGGATGTCGACATCTTTCAGCTGGCCTCGGACCTGGTCTTGGACGCCGTCGTCGACCCCCAGGACCTTCGCGACCAGTTGATCTGGCGGCTGGCGGCCTCGGCCGGCAAGTCGCGCTGGGCGCCCGAACGTCACCATGGAGTGTTTCCGGTCTGATGAGCTCACTTGATCCGTCCTCGACCGAGTCGCCGCTGCTGCTCATCCCAGGACCGACCCCGGTCCCGCGGGAAGTGCTGGCCGCACTCGCCCGACCGACCGTGGCGCACAATAGCGCCGCCGCCGCCTCCGACCTCAAGGCGCTCCAGCTCGGCGTGCTGCGCTCGCTCGGCCACCGTCCAGAGCCAGGGGAGGAGCAGCCCGCCGTCCTGGTGACGGCGGGGAGCGGCACTTCGGCGATGGAGTCCGCCCTGGTCAACACCGTCGCCCCCGGGGCCAGCGTCGTGGTCGTCAGCCACGGCTTCTTTGGAGACCGGTTCGCCGCCATCGCCAGGGCCCACGGGGCCGAGGTGGAGCTGGTGAGTTGCGATTGGGGGGAGCAGGTCCCGGTCGAGACTGTCGAGCGAGCCCTGGAGCAGACTGGCGCCAAGGTCCTCACCGCCACCCATGTCGATACCGCCAACGGGGTGGCGTCACCCTTCTCGGAGTATGCCCGGGCGGCCAGGGCCCACGATGCCCTCCTGATCTTGGACGCAGTGGCGAGCGCCGGGGGCATGCCCCTCGAGATGGAAGCTGAGGGAATCGACGTAGTCATAACCGCCTCCCAGAAGGCGCTGGCCATGCCTCCGGGGCTGGCGATCGTGGTCGCCAGTCGGAGGGCGCTGGAGCTCCGCCGCCAGATGGAGGGACAGGTCAGTTACTTCCTGGATTGGCTCAACTGGTTGCCGCCGATGACGGACCCGACCGCCCACTACTTCGCCACGCTGCCCACCAACCTGATCGCCGCCGGGGCGGTAGCGATCGAGATCGCCGAGGGCGAGGGCTGGTCGGAGCGGTTTGCGCGTCACCGCCAGATGGCGAGGGCGACCCGCCGGGGCCTTCGGGCCATCGGGCTCAACACGGTCAGCGGGGACGAGCTCTTGGGCACCACGGTCTCGGCGCTGGCGGTTCCCTCAGGCATTACCCCCGCGGCTCTCCGGGTCGAGGTGGCCAAGGAAGGGATCGCGATCGCGGGTGGGCTTGCGGCTTGGAGTCAGACTTCGATCCGGATCGGCCACATGGGCGCGACCTCCCTGCCGGAACTCCTCGCCGGGGTGGCCGCTCTGGAACAGGCTCTGCTGCGGCTGGGCGCTCCGGTGGAGCGGGGTGCCGGGGTGGCGGAGCTGCTCTGCGGCTGGGAAGCCGAGGCGGTGGCGTAGCCCTGGCGCCCGGGGGCTGCTGCGACCCGGGCGTCGGCCTGGCCTTGCATGAGTAGCGTCCCCCGTGCATGGTCCGGCTGCACGCCTGAACCGCGTTCTCCCGACCGTTACCGAAGACCTGCGCGATCGTAGCAGGGACTTCGCCTGAGCCTATCTGACCCGACCTAGAATCCCCAACCGAGTATGTCTGTTGAGAGCGGGGCACCGCCGCCGATCGTAATCCGCCGGTGGGCGCCGGACGGTCCCACCGTTTTCCTTCTGGCGGTGGCGATCCTGGGCTTCGCGGCCTTCACCGCGCCCCAGTACGATCCCGACTTCTGGTGGCACCTTCGGGTGGGGTTGGACATCCTGGCCTCGGGGGTGCCGCTGCACAACGCCTACACCTTCACCGCCGCCACCCATCCCTTCATCACTCAGGAGTGGGGCTCGGAGGTGATCTATGCCCTGCTTTATCGGGCCCTCGGGATGGACCCGGTGATCCTGCTCATGGCTCTGGTCACCTGGGTGGGACTCGTTTTCGGGGTGATGCGAGCCAATCGCCAGGGGCTCTCACGCTGGATCCTGGCGCTGGGCGCCGCCCTGGTGGTCATCTCCGGACTCCAGATCTGGGGACCGAGCCCGCAGATGTTCACCTTCGGATTCCTCGGGATCCTGCTGGTGTTGCTGGACGCCTACCGGCGCCGGCCGAGTCGCTGGCTTTTGGCCTGGCTGGTCCCTCTGTTCGTGGTCTGGGGCAATCTCCACGGCGGCTTCCTGATCGGGCTGGGGGTGATCGCGGTTTTCCTCGTGGGCGAGCTGATCAGCAGCTGGCTTGGAGACGAGCACTCGCTTGAGTCGCGACGGCTCTTCGACCTGGGGCTGGGGCTCGTGCTCTCGGCGCTAGCGGCCATGGTCAACCCCAACGGCCTGGCGCTGTACCTGTACCCCTTGCACCTGCTGCTCAGCCCGGTCGCTCAGGCGAACCTCAACGAGTGGCAGCCTCCGGACTTCCACGCGCTGGCCTCGCTCCCCGTGCTGGCCCTCCTGCTGAGCACCATTTTGGTGGCCCGCTGGGCCAGGCACACCCGTCCCGCCGACCTTTTGCTGGCGCTGGCGGGGACCGCCCTGCTCCTCTACGCGGTGCGCAACATCCCGATCTTCGCGATCCTGGTTCTGCCGCTCTGGACCGATGGTCTCCAGGGGCTGGCCGACCACGTCCGAACCGCCCGTCGGATGGCCCCGCGGCACCGGCGCCGGCCCGCCCCGCGCTGGTTTGTGGGCGCGGTGCTGCTCATAGTGGTGCTCACTAGTGCGGTGAGGATCTCCGCCCAGCTGAGCAGTGCCGACAACTACCTTGAAGGGTCCGTCTACCCAGTCCAGGTGGGAAAGGTCATCTGCGAAGGTCCGCCGGCAAGGGTGTTCGCTCCCTACGGCAGCTCGGGCTGGCTGCTCTACCGGCTGGACCACCGCGATCCCTCTGGCCGCGATTGCGCACCGGACCAGCTGTTCATCTTCGGAGAGGTGGACCTGATGGGCCCCAAGGTCTTGAAGCAGTACCTCAGCGCGGTGTCCGCCGCCTCGGGGACCATGGCGATCCTGAGCCACTATCAGGTGAGCCTGGTGTGGCAGGGGAGGGCGGATCCGTTGACCCGTCTGCTCCAGAACCAGCCGGGCTGGATGTGCGTTTTCGCCAACAAAGAGAGCGTGCTTTACGCAAGTCCGGGACACTCCGGTGGTTGGCACGCCCCCCGCAGCGACTGTCCCGCCTAAGCATTTCCCCGACGCACGACAAGTGGACTGGAACGCGCCGTGCGGGACCGCTCCGCACCAAGGAGCGCTGGAACCTTTCTCCCGAGTGACCCCGAGTCTCAGCCCAGGTTGAGGTCGGCGTACTCCTTCCGGAGCAACTTCTTGTCGAACTTGCCGACGCTGGTCTTGGGGACCTCGTCCACGAAGATGATCTCGTCCGGAAGCCAGAAGGAGGCGACTCGGGGGCGCAGGAACTCCAGCAGTTCTGCCTTGGTTAGGGTCTCTTTGAACTCCGGTCGGGCCACCACGAAGCCAACCGGGCGCTCCGCCCAGCGGGAGTGGGGGAACCCCACCACCGCCGCCTCCTTGACCTTGGGATGCGCCATCAACTCGCCCTCCAGGGTCACCGAGGAGATCCACTCGCCGCCGGACTTCACCAGGTCCTTGGTGCGGTCCACGATCTGGACGTAGCCCTCAGGATCGACGGTGGCGACGTCGCCGGTGCGGAACCAGCCATTGGCGGTGAAGCGGCCATCCCGGTCTTGGGGGTCGTGGTAGTACGCCCGGGCCACCCACGCCCCGCGGACCTGGATCTCGCCCGGGGTCTGGCCGTCAGAGGGGCACTCCTCGCCGGTGAGGAGGTCGACGATTCGCAGGTCAACTCCGAGGGCGGGGATCCCCTGCTTGGCCCTGAGGGTGAGGAGCGCCTCCTCGCTCTGGTCGCGGAGATTGGGCTTGAC
>PKXE01000168.1:19698-36682 GCA_003132265.1 Candidatus Dormiibacterota bacterium
GTGACGGTGACGGACTCGTCTTCGAGCTGGGCCAAAAGGTGTGCCGGGTCAAGAAATCGGCCGGGTAGCACCAGCTTGGTGCCGAAACCGATCGCGGCATGGGTCAGCCCCCAAGCGTTGACGTGGAACATGGGTACCACCGGCAGCAGAGCGTCGTCAAATGACAGCCCAATCCAGCCCGCGGTGCCGGCCGCCACTGAGTGCAGGTAGGAGGAGCGGTGGCTGTACACCACGCCCTTGGGCCGGTCGGTGGTGCCGGACGTGTAGCTCATGGCGGCCGCCTGACGCTCGTCCAGGACCGGCCAATCGCCCCCGGGGTCGGCGGCGGCGATCAGCTCCTCATAGTCGATCGTCTCCGGCAGGCCTGAGACGTCCGCCTCGCCCTCTCCCATCAGCACGATGAGCCGCACCGAGGGAATCCGGTCGCCGATCCGCTGGAGCAGCGGCAGCACGCTCCGTTCGCAGAAGATCACCTGGTCCTCGGCGTCGTTGATCACGAAGGCGAGGTCGTCCGGGAAGAGCCGGATGTTGAGGGTGTGCAGCACCGCGCCCTTGCCGGGAATGGCGAAATAGCACTCCAGGTGCGGGTAGGTGTTGAAGGCAAACGTTCCCACCCGGTCCCCTGGGTGCACCCCAATTCGGTCCAGCGCCCTGGCCAGCTGCTCCGTACGGGCGCCGAACTGGGCAAAGGTGTAGCGATGCGGCTCTCCCTCGGCGCGCTGGGTGACTATCTCCTGCTCTGGGAAGTAGCGCACCCCGTGCCGGAACAGATGGGTGAGGGTGAGTGGGTAATCCATCATCAGTCCGTCCATCGCCCACCTCCATTCCGCTGACTCATCACCGTCCTCCCCTCTGCGCCGTCAGCGCCGATCAGCACTCGGCTACGGGTAGATGCCGCGTACGGAGGTCGCGTCGGCGACGCGCTTGACCGCCAGGCAGTAGGCGCCCATCCGCAACGTGGTCTGGTGCTCCTTTGCCAAGTCGTCCACCTGCTCGTAGGCGCGCTGCATGATCCGGGTCAGTCGGCTGTTGATCTCGGACTCCTCCCAGAAGAAGGACTGGAGGTCCTGAACCCACTCGAAGTAGGAGACGGTGACCCCGCCGGCGTTGGCGAGGATGTCGGGGACCAAGGTCACCCCGCGCTGATGGAAGACGTCGTCAGCCTCGGGGGTGGTCGGCCCGTTGGCGGCCTCGACCACGACGCGGGCCTTCACCTGAGCGGCGTTGCTCATGGTCAGCTGGTTCTCCAGGGCGGCGGGGATGAGGATGGTCACCGGCAGCTCCAGGAGGCCGGCGTTGCTGATCGCCTCGGTGGCCCCCCCGAAGCCCTCCACCTTGCCGTTGACCCGAACGTGCTCAATGAGGGCGGGGACGTCCAACCCCTCGGGATTGTGGATGCCTCCGAAAACGTCGGAGACGGCGACGACCTTGAAGCCTTGCGCGTGGAGCAGCTCGGCGCTGACGCTGCCGACGTTGCCGAATCCCTGGATCGCGACCGTCGACTGGGTGGGGTCGATGCCCTGCCGCCGACAGGCTTCAAGCGTCACCACCATGACCCCTCGGCCAGTTGCCGCTGGACGCCCCTGCGAGCCTCCGATCGAGAGCGGCTTGCCGGTCACGGTGGCGGGCACGGAGTAACCCTTCTCCATGGAGATCGTATCCATGATCCAGGCCATGGTCTGCGGGTTGGTGTTGACATCGGGGGCCGGGATGTCGGACTCGGGCCCGATCAGAATTGAGATCTCACTGGCGAAGCGCCGGGTCAGATTCTCCAGTTCCTGGAGGCTGAGCTGCGAGGGGTCGCAGATCACCCCACCCTTGGAGCCGCCGTAGGGGAGGTTGGTCACGGCGCATTTCCAGCTCATCCACATGGCCAGAGCCTTGACCTCATCGAGGCTGACCTGGGGGTGGTAGCGGATGCCCCCTTTGGCGGGACCACGGGTGAGGTTGTGCTGGACCCGGTACCCGGTGAAGATCCGGATGCTGCCGTCGTCCATCCGGACTGGGAAGTTGACCGTCAGTTCGCGCCGGACCTCACGCAAAACCTGCCTCAGGCCCTCGTCGAGCCCGAGGATGCTGGCGGCCTGATCGAACTGGTGCTGCGCGGTGGCGTAGGGGTTGGCCGCGGCCACTGTGGAAGTCGCCGTCAGGACACCTTCAGCCATCGACCGCCTCCTGCTGACATTTCAATTGTGCTCGCGCTTGGCCAGGTTGGACTGGCGGTAGGGTAGACCTCACCTCGGTCGGTCTGTCAAGCGGCCTCGCCGCCCGGAGGCGACTCCGACTCCTCAGACCGGGCGCTCAGCCGAGGATCGTGGTCAGGNNACACGACGCCGGGCAGCGCGGCCCAGCCGGCCGGTGGTGCTCACGGTGGGATGCTGCGCCGGCTTTCCAGGCGCGCTGGGGCCTCCGCCCGCCACGGGGTCCCGGAGAGCACGTACCTCCTAGAGATGGACGGCCGGCCTGCTTTCTTCGGGGCTTACACCCTGCTGATCCCTGAGCTAGCGGAGGTGGCCAGGCAGTTTTCCGAGATCGACCTGGTCCTCCCGCCCATCAACGGATTCAGATTCGTCCGCGATTCAATTGCCAGGTCGTGATGGACGCAGAGGAGGCGGCGTCCCTGGCCGGGACGCTGCCCGCCGGCACCGCGGTCCCGATCCACTNNGGCCCGAGCTCTTCCGGGATGCCGCGACGGCTCTGGCTCCTCAGACGACGGTGCGGGTCCTGCCACCGGGAGAGCCTCTGCAGATCTGACCGTGAGGGGCTGGACATCCGTTCACACCGGCCGGTTGATCTCGGCTGCTCAGATCGCGTTGGCTGTCGGCGGACTGTCGCTGAGCTGACCCCCACCCCGCAAGGAGGAGAAGAGGGCGGCCGCCAGCGCCACCGCCGCCAGGAAGAACGCTGCCGCCACCAGGCCCTTGCCCGCCAGGGCCGGCGAGTGGGCGTGGCCGGTGGAGATCCCGGCCGCGAGGCCGAAAACCAAGCCGGTGAGAGCCACCCCCATGGCGGTGCCCATTCCTCTGGTCATGTTGAGGATCCCGCTGGCCATACCCGCCTGGTTGCGGCGCACTGCCCCCATGATTGCGGCGTTGTTGGGAGGGGTGAAGGCGCCCAGCCCGATTCCGATCCCGACCAACTCCACCAGCAGGAGTCCGCCGGTGGTGGGGTGGAGCGCGATCGCCAGCAGGACGGCGGCGGTCAGCACCATGCCGCCCACCGTGAGCCGCCGGGCTCCCCAGCGGTCGGCCACAATCCCGGAGATCGGGGCGGTCAATCCCAACGCCAAGGGGAGCGTGAGCAAGCGGAGTCCGGCCGCGCCGGGGTTCATGTGGCCCGCGAACTGCAGGTAGAACGGGAAGACGAACAGCGCTCCGAACAGCGCCAGGTACGAGAGGAGTCCGCTGGCGATCCCGAAACTGAAGGCCGGCAGGCGAAAGACCGGCAGCTGCATCATCGGGGCGGGCGCGTGTCGCTCCCAGGTGATGAAGCCCGCTCCAAACACGAGCATCAGCGCAAAGGTGGTCAGCACGACGGGTGAAGCCCAGCCCTCCTGGTCCCCGAAGGAGAGGGCCAGGAGCAGGCTCGCGACAGCGATGACAAAGAGCGCGATCCCCAGCCAGTCGATCGGCTCGCGCTTGGCGAGATAGCGGCTTCTGGGCAGCAGAAACCAGCCTAGGCCAAACCCGATCAGCCCAACTGGCACGCTGACGACGAAGATCAGGCGCCACCCACCCAGGACCAGCAGCAGTCCGCCGACCGCTGGCCCCAAGCACAGGCCCAACGCCTGGGCTGCCCCCTGCACGCCAATCCCCCGGCCCAACTTGTCACGGGGCATCGCCTGGACGATGAGGGCGACGCTATTGGCCTGCAGCATCGCGGCGCCCAGCCCCTGCACCACGCGGAAGACGTCGAGGCTGATCAGGTTCGGTGCCAGCCCGCAGAGGCCACTGCCCACGATGAAGATCCCGAAGCCGTAGATGTAGAGAAGCTTCCTGCCCACCATGTCGGCGAAGCGCCCGATGGCCGTGACCAGTGCGATCAGGCTCAGGAGGTAGGCCAGCGCGACCCACTCCACCGCTCCCAGATTGCTGTGGAAGTACGACTGCATGGTGGGCAGGGCGATGACCACGATGCTGGAGTCCAGCTGGCCCATGAAGGCCCCGATGCAGACGGTGCCAACAACCCACCAGTGGGCGTGGGGGTTGGCCGCGATCGCGGCCGGCCGCCGCGGCTCGACCAGGAGTTTGCGCCAGCCGGTGACCGGGCGCTGGGGTGGCAGCCCAGACGAGGAGTCGGCGTCACCCATGTGTTCCTACTCTAGCTGCGGGCAAGAGCGCCAAGCCGTCACCGGGCGGGGGTCGGGGCCGCCAGTAACCAAAGGGACCCGCCCGAGATGTCCCGGGCGGGTCCTGGTCGATTTGTCGCTGAGCGCGTCGGCTGATTCGACCTAATTCAGCTGGCCGATTCTTGAGTTGCGTTGAATGGTGGGGCTGTGGTCGGGGCTTCCGGGTTTTCCGAGACCACGCCGCTACCGGTCGCCACGATGGCCTGGATATCTTCGGTCGCATAGCCGCTGTGAATCGCCCAGCCATAGGCGAGTAGGCCAATCATGATCACGACTAGGAGGTCGGCGGGGAACGGGATTCCGGCGGGCTTGCCGAGGTCCGCGGCTGGACCGTAGGCGCCGTAGTAAGAGACCCCGAAGACCGCCAAGAGGAAGTAGATCAGCCACCAGGTGCTGCTGACGGCCTGGCGGCCTTCGGCGTTGCAGAGGTAGTAGAGGATGCCGGTGAAGCCCATCACCAGCACGATGGTGGCGAAGTAGAAGACAGGGAACGCTGGATGGGGAACGGTGAGAGGGGCGGCCACCAGCGCCCACTGACCCCAGCGCTGGACGATCACCCAGAGGACCACGAAGACCAGTCCCAGGACGGCGCCCGCCACGGGGTTGATCCAGCCCTTGTTGGGGGCGTAGAACCAGACGAAGACAGGCAGGGCGACGAAGACGGCCGCGAACACGATGGCCAGGGTTAGGAAGCCTGACCAGTAGACGATCAGAAGCGCTCCTACGAAGCCGGCAGGACCGATGATCTCGGCCGCCGGCAGGCGGAAGGGCCGGGGCAGAGAGCCCGCAGTCCGACGCAGAACATTCACCCCGATACCGCCCATGATGTAGGTCAGTACCGTGGCGGAGGTGATGATCCCGACCAGCTCATACCAACTGGGCAGTGGCAGGAAGAAGAGGCAGCCGACCACGGTGGAGGCGATCAGGGCCACCCAGGGGATACGGAACCGGCTGAGGATCAACTGGAACTGCCGGGGCAGGTAGCCGACCACTGAGAGGCCGTAGACCGTCCTGGCCGAGGTGCCCAGGTAGATGTAGCCGGTGCCCGTGGGCGAGACGAACGCGTCGACCAGAAGAACCGTTGCGAAACCGCCCAACAGGGCGGGGCCGGCCGCCTTCAGGGCGACGTAGAAGGGAGCGTCTTTGGCAGCGCTGCCGGCGGCTTTCAGGGCAGCCCAGTCACCGGCGTGGACGCCGAAGATCCCCCACTTGATGGCGCCGATGAAGGCGGCCTGGAGCAGGACGTAGAGAACCAATCCCGCCAGCACCGACGCGATGGTGGCGATGGGCACGTCCCGCTGAGGGTTGCGCGCCTCGCCGCCGTAGTCGAGCGCCTGGCGGAACCCAAGGAAGCTGAAGACGATTCCGGAGGAGGCGACTGCACCCAGGACCGGCGCCCAGCCGAGGGGAGCGAAGCCTCCCTTATAACCGCCGAAGTTCTTGGTGTGGAGACCGAAGACGAACAGCAGAATGAAGGTCAGAGCAGGGATCAGGAACTTCCAGCCGGTGACGAAACTGTTGAACCGGCTGAGGAATTTGATCCCGACGTAGTTGATGATAAAGAAGAAGATCATCAGGCCGATCCCGAAGAGGATTCCACCCGGCCAGGTCAACTCGGAGGTGGTCTTGTCGATGACGCCGTTCATGTAAGTGCTGGCGTAGGTGACCACCGCCTCGGCCTCGATGGCGGGCACGCTGATCGCCGAGAGCAGGTAGGTCCAGCCGAGGATGAAGCCGGTGTAGCCGCCGTGAGTGAGGTGGGGATAGCGGACGATCGCACCGCTCCGGGGCAGCATCCCCGCCACCTCGGCGTAGTTGAGCCCGACCAAGAGGACCAAGACCCCGCCGATGATCCAGGAGACGATCGCGGCCGGCCCGGCGATTGACGCCGCGTTCAGCGAGGCAAACAGCCAGCCGGAGCCGATGATCCCACCCATCGACAGGAAGAAGAGCTGCCACACGGACATGTGCCGGTCTAGCTTTCGGTCTGAGGCCTCCGCGTCACTGATGCCAGTAGCCATGCTGAACCCTCCCTACCTCAACTCGCCAGGCCCGGTGCTGGTGGTGCCCCTGCCCGCCCATGCGCGACAACGACCCAAGACTACAGAAAGCCATCTGGTTTGGGAAGGGGTACCGACATTCGCCTCGGCGCCTTGGCTGGTGTCAGGGAAGTCCATGCAGTAACCCGCTTCACTGGCATTTCGGGTGGACACCAGGGGCGGCGATGGCCCGCCGACGGCTCCCAGAACCCATAATCTCCCGCATGGCTGCCCCGGTTGCTCTTGAGGTTGAGGTCGACAGCGCTCGCAACCTCATCGAGGGCGGAGCACCAGTGCTAGACGTGAGGGACGCGGCCGAGCGCGAGAAGGTGCGGATCGCGGGCTCCCTCTGGATTCCCATCTCCGAGCTGAGTGAGCGCTGGCGGGACCTGCCCCAGGCGGGAACGCTCCTGGTGCAGTGCGCGGCCGGATCCCGCAGCTTCCGGGCCACCAAGTTTCTGCGGGAGAAGGGCCTGGTGGCGACCTCCATGATCGGGGGGATCAGCGAGTGGGAGGCTCATAGGCTCCCCACTCTGAAGGGGCCCGACCCTGGCCCGGGACCCGATAGGGAAGGTAGCTCGGCAGGACCGAGCTGAAGGCCGGCGCTAGTGGCGGTTTGGTCCTTAGGCGACCTTCCCCATCGCGCCATGAGGTCCCAGGTGAGAGCATGGGAGTAGATGGCTCCTGATCCACAGCAGCGGGCGGTGAGCAGCGGTTCGACGCTGCCCCAGGCCGGCACCGAACTCGACAACCTCTGTATCAACACCATCAGAACCCTGGCCATCGACGCGGTTGAGAAGGCGAAGTCGGGCCACCCGGGACTTCCGATGGGAATGGCGGCTGCCGCCTACGTGCTCTGGACCCGCTTCTTGCGCCATGACCCCAACGACCCCAAGTGGCCGGACCGAGATCGCTTTGTGCTCTCGGCGGGTCATGGTTCGATGCTCCTGTACGCCCTGTTGCATCTCACCGGGTACGACCTGCCGCTGGCGCAGCTGCAGCAGTTCCGGCAGTGGGGGTCGCGCACTCCCGGCCATCCCGAGCTGGGCCTGACCCCGGGGGTCGAGGTCACCACTGGACCGCTGGGCCAGGGATTCGGGAACGGAGTGGGGATGGCCGTGGCGGAACGCTATCTGGCCCAGCGCTACAACCAGACGCAACACTCGATCGTCGACCACCGGACCTTTGCGCTGTGCAGCGACGGGGACATGATGGAGGGGATCAGCTCGGAGGCGGCCTCCTTGGCCGGCCACCTGGGCCTGGGCAAGCTGATCTACCTCTACGACGACAACCACGTCTCGTTGGACGGGCCCACCTCGTTGTCGTTCTCCGAGGACGTCGAGGCCCGGTTCAGCGCCTACGGCTGGCAGGTGCAGCGGGTCGAGGACGGCACCTTGGATCTGGAGGGAATTGCCGGGGCGATCCAGAACGCAATCGACGATGAGAGCCGACCCTCCCTGATCGCCATCCGCACCCACATCGGGTACGGCGCGCCTCATAAGCAAGACACCAACGCCGCCCACGGATCGCCGCTGGGCGCCGAGGAGGCCGCCGCGGCCAAGCGCGCCTATGGCTGGGATCCCAACGTCACCTTCTACGAACCCGAGGAGGCGCTGGCGCACTTTCGCGAGGCCAAGGAGACCGGCGCCGCCCTCAGCCGGGGGTGGAACGACCGCTTCTGCGCCTGGAGCGAGGCCTTCCCGCAGCTGGCCTACGACTGGCGCACCGCCATCGCCGGCGCGCTGCCCGCGGGATGGGAGGACGTGCTGCCCTCGTGGGAGGAGGGCAGCGACCCGATCGCGACGCGCAGCTCGGGCGGCCAGGCACTCGTCGCGCTCGCCGAGCGGATCCCCTGGATCCTGGGGGGTGACGCCGACCTGTCCGGATCCACCAAGACCGACATTCCCGGTGGGGGAGACTTCGATGGCCACACCGGGGTGGGTCGCAATCTCCATTTCGGGGTCCGGGAGCACGCCATGGGNNGACTACCAGCGACCGTCGGTGCGGCTCTCCGCCCTGTCCAATCTAGGGGTGGTTTGGATCTACACCCACGACAGCATCGGTCTGGGCGAGGACGGGCCCACCCACCAGCCGGTGGAGCACCTGGCGGCGCTCCGGGCCATCCCCAATCTGGTGGTGCTTCGGCCGGGCGACGCCAACGAGTCCAGCTGGGCCTGGGCAGCGGCGCTGGAGCGAGGGTCCGGCCCGACCGCGCTGATCCTCAGCCGGCAGGACCTGCCCGTGCTGCCGGGCACCAAGAAGTTGGCGGTTTCTGGGGTCGCCCGCGGCGCCTATGTGCTCCAGGAGGCCGAGGGTGGCAAGTGTCGGTGCCTTCTGATCGGCACCGGGAGCGAGCTCTCGATCTGTGTGGCGGCGCGGGGGCTGCTGCAGGAACAGGGGGTGCCAACCCGGGTCGTCAGCATGCCTTCCATGGAGCTCTTCGCCGAGCAGCCTGATGAATATCGGGCGGAGGTCTTGCCCCCGGAGTTACTGACCCGGGTTGCGGTGGAAGCTGGGGTTGACCAACCGTGGTGGCGCTGGGTCGGAGACCACGGCGCGGTGGTCGGGGTCAACCGCTTCGGCGCTTCAGCGCCGTATCAAACTATCTACGAACATCTGGGGTTGACGCCCACGGCCGTCGCCGAGAGGGTGCAGCGTCTCATGGGGGATTCCGGGGTTGAACAGAGTGGCTGAGAACGCGCTGCAGCGGCTGGTTGGTGAGGGGCAGAGCGTCTGGTACGACAACCTGAGCCGCGATCTGCTGCGCAAGGGAGAGCTGAATCGTCTGATCAGGCTCGGGGTCCTTGGGGTGACCGTGAACCCGACCATCTTCGAGAAGGCCGTCTCCGAGGGCGACGCCTACGACGGCGAGATCCGGGCACTGGCCCTCGGGGGTCGCTCGACCGAGGAGATCTACGACCAGCTGATCGCCCACGACGTGCGCAGCGCCTGTGATGAGCTGCTGGCCACGTACCGAGCGACCGACGCCCGGGACGGCTACGTCAGCCTTGAGGTGTCGCCGGCCCTAGCCCGGGACGCGCGCAACACGGTGGCGGCGGCTGGTCGCTACTGGACGGCGGTGGACCGGCCCAACCTGCTGATCAAGATCCCGGCCACGGCTGAGGGGGTCGGGGCGATCGAGGAGGCGCTCTTCCAGGGCTTCAACGTGAACGTCACCCTGATCTTCGCGGAGTCCCGCTATCGGGACGTGATGGAGGCCTACTGCCGCGGCTTGGAGCGTCGGCTCGAGGCGGATCTCCCCATCGAACGACTCCGCTCGGTGGCCAGCTTCTTCGTGAGCCGGGTCGACACCGAGGCGGACTCTCGGCTGGACGCCCTGGCCGAGCAGGCGGAAGGCGAGCACCGGGCGGAGCTGGAGGGGGCCCGTGGCACCGCCGCGATCGCCAACGCCGCGGTCGCCTACGAGGCCTTCCTCGAGATCTTCCACGGCGACCGGTTCCGCTCGTTGGCGGCGGCCGGCGCCAAGGTGCAGCGTCCCCTCTGGGCCAGCACCAGCACCAAGAACCCCGCCTACCGGGACGTCCTCTACTGCGAGGAGCTGATCGCCGCCGAGACGGTCAACACCATGCCGCCGAGCTCGATCGATGCCTTCCTCGACCACGGCGAAGTGCGGCCGACCCTGGTGGGACACATCGCTGGCGCCGCTCAAGAGCTGACCCATCTGCGCGACCTGGGGGTCGATATCGACGAAGTCACCGCCGTACTGGAGGTGAAGGGAGTCCAGAGCTTCTCCGCCTCCATGGACAAGTTGCTAACTGAGATTGGGGCCAAACGGGCCAGCTTCGCTGGCCAGGGACTGGTCGCCTCACCTCGCACCCAGGTCAGCTCTACCGCGATCCTGGCTCGGGTGGAGGCGGGGTCTGCCGGTCATGCGATCGCCGAAGCCACCAGCCAGCTTCAGAGCTCCGGCGCCGCGACGCGGCTCCGCGACCGGGATACCACCCTCTGGCCCGGGGACGATGCGGCTCGCCAGGCGATGGCGGATCGCCTCGGGTGGCTGGACGAACCCCAGCGCCAGCGGGCGTCCGTTGGCGGACTGCACAGCTACTCCAGCTGGGTGAGGGACCAAGGTTTCTCGCATGCGGTGCTGGTCGGGATGGGGGGCAGTAGCCTCTGCCCGGAGGTGCTGCGGCAGACCTTTGGCGTGCGGCCAGGCTTCCCCAACCTGATCGTTCTGGACTCCACCGATCCCGATCAGATCCAGTCGGTACTGGCGCGGGTCGACCCGGCGCGCACCCTTCTTTTGGTGGCCTCCAAGAGTGGCGGGACCACCGAAACCCTCGCCCACTGCAGCTTCTTCCACAGCCGCTGGCAGGCGGCGATCGGCGCCCGCGCCGGTGAGCACTGCATTGCCATCACCGACCCGGGCACCAAGTTGGAGAAGCTTGCCCGCGATCTGAACTTTCACCAGGTCTGGTCGGCCAACCCCGCCATCGGGGGCCGCTACAGCGCTCTCTCCGATTTCGGCCTGGTGCCGGCCGCGACCATGGGGATCGACGTGGACCAGCTCTTGGCCGGGGCGATCTCGATGTCCGAGGCCTGCTTCCCCGAGCGGTCCGTGGCCAGCGATCGCAACCCTGGCGCCCAGCTGGGAGCGGTCCTGGCCGGCTGCGCTGCCGAGGGGCGCGACAAGGTGACCATCTTGGCCAATCCCGCCCTTTCGGAGCTGCCCACCTGGATCGAGCAGCTGCTGGCGGAGTCCAGCGGCAAGCTAGGCAAGGGGCTGGTTCCAGTCGTCGGCGAGCCGCTGGGCGAACCTCGCGAATATGGCGGTGACCGGCTGTTTGTCTACCTCGAACTGGAGGGTGATGAGGCCGACTCTGCCACCGAGAGCTGGCTCAGCTCGATGAGCGCTGCCGGCCACCCGGTGGTGCGAGTTCCGACCGCCCACCTCCTCGACCTGGGTGCTGAGTTCTATCGCTGGGAAGCGGCAACCGCTCTGGCCGGCGCTCTGATCGGCATCGATCCCTTCGACCAGCCCAACGTTCAGGAGAGCAAGGACAACACGGCGCGGCTGCTGGAGGGGTGGGAGCGTGATGGCCGGCTGCCCGAGCCCGCGATCGACCTGATCGATGGGTCAGTCCGGGTGGCGGGAGCCCCCGGCGCCACCAGCCTGGAGCAGGCACTGCTGGGGTGGCTGGAAGGGCTGGGCCCGCCCTGGTATCTCGGGGTGATGGCCTACCTACCGATGCGACCTGATCATCCGGAGGACGCGGCGCGGATCGGGCGGCTGCGCGCCGGTCTTTTGCGCGCCAGCGGGTGCGCCACGACGTTCGGCTATGGACCGCGATTCCTCCACTCCACCGGCCAGCTCCATAAGGGTGGCCCCGAGACCGCTGCCTTCCTCCAGATCACTGGCGTGCACCACGCCGACCTGGCGATCCCCGGCCGGCCCTATACCTTCGGGACCCTGCAGCAGGCCCAGGCGCTGGGTGACTACCAGGCCCTGACGGGCCGCGGCCGTAGAGTGCTGCGCGTGCGTTGTGAGGACGTGGGGCGCGGACTTGAGCAGCTGACCCAGGTGGTGGAGCGGCTGCTCGCGCCCGTCGCCAACTGAAGGCGAGCTGGTGCAGGTAGCGCTGATCAGGCTGGGCAAGATGGCCACTCGCGAAAGAGCGATTCTTTCGCCGCCAAGTCGGTGGCGGCTCGGCGCCACCAATTCGGGGACTAGGCGGTCGAGCGTGACTGAGAGACCACCCCCCGCGTGAGCACGAGCGAGGGGTCGGCTGAGCCCCAAATCCGGGTCTTCCCGGACCCCGAATCGCTGGCCCGGCACGCCGCCCGGGTGCTGGCTGAGGAGATCCGCGACACGACCTCCACCCGGGGCGAGTGTGTTGCCGCCCTGCCTGGTGGCACCACCCCCCAGGAGGCCCTGGAACTGTTGGCTGGAGAAGCGGAGGTGGACTGGGCTCGGACGGTAGTGCTGCCCGGGGATGAGCGCATGGTCGAACGTTCCGACCCGCAGTCCAACGAGGGCATGCTCCGGCGGGCACTGGTCGACCGGATCCAGGGGGACCGGCCCATGGTCCTTAGCTGGGGCATCGAGCCGGGCCTCGGGCCGGAGACGATCAGTCAGCGCTTCGAGGCCAAGCTGTTGGGGGTCGTTCCCTACGTGGACGGCCGTCCCCAGCTGGACATCCTCGCTCTGGGGATGGGCGCGGACGGTCACACGGCGTCGCTCTTCCCGGGTCGCACCTACCCCAGGGAGGCGGTGATCTTGGCCACCCAGAACCCAGATGGCCAGCGTCGCCTGAGCCTCGGCCCGCTGGTGCTTCGCTGGGCCCGCCACACCCACTTTCTGGTGGACGGTGCGGCCAAGGCCGCGACCCTGGCCCAGGTGGTGCGCGGGGCCTACGACCCAATCCGCTGGCCCGCCCAGCTGGTGGCACGGAACTCCCCCTCCTGTGAGATCTGGTGCGATGCCGCTGCCGCCTCGAGGCTGGCGGAGCGAGCCTCGTGATCCTGCTGGCCCCGTCGATCCTGGCCGCGGACCTGGCCCACCTCAGTGAAGAGCTCTCCGCCTGCGAGGAGGCCGGTGCCGACCGGATCCACGTCGACATCATGGACAACCACTTCGTCCCCAACTTGACGATGGGGCCCGATCTGTTAGCGGCCTGCCGCCGCTCCACATCCCTTTTTCTGGAGGCCCACCTGATGGTGGAGCGCCCCGACGGGCTCATCCCGCGCTTCAGCGCGGCCGGGGCGGACCTGATCACCGTCCACTTCGAGGCCTGTCCGCAGCTTCACCGGACCGTCGAGCTGATCCGATCGGGGGGCGCCCGCCCCGGCGTGGGGATCAATCCGGCGACCCCCTGGGACTTCCTGGTAGATATCCTGCCGGAGATCAGTCTGGCGCTGGTAATGTCGGTCGACCCCGGATTCGGGGGCCAGCCGTTCTTGAGTTCGGCGCTGGACAAGGTCAAGGGACTGCGGCGGCTGGTGGAGGAACGTCAACTGAAGTGCGATATCGAGGTGGATGGTGGAGTGGGCGCGGATAACGCGCAGGCCTGTATTCAGGCCGGGGCCACGGTCCTGGTCGCCGGGACGGCTGTCTTCAAGGCACCGGGCGGCACCAGGGCGGGGGTCGGGTGTCTGCTCGACCTGATGGGTAGAGGGCAGCCGAGCGGGCAGGCGGAAGCTTGACCGCGCCCGAGCTACCGGCGCAGCGGACGAGCGGCGGAGTGCTGCCGGCCCCTGAACATCCCGAGCTTCCCCCCGAAGCTCTCCAGGCTTTCGTCGAAGTGGACCGGAAGTGCGGAGTGTTCATCTTCCCCCAGCTGAAGCAGCTCGGGGCCACCTCGGCAGTCGAGGAGTTGGTGGCCGCCGCCCTCCTGCTGGCGGAGACGGCCGCCGCGGGGACGCATTCGGAACTGGTCGACAGCTATCGGGATCTTCTCGAACGGGCCCAGTCGGCACTTCGTGAGGCCCGCACGGCCGTGGTCCGGCACGAGAGCGAGCATCGTGACCACCGTCAGAGCGAGGCCCGGCTAGCCTCGAGCCTGCTCAACGCCAAGTCCCGGCTACCGGCGGCCCGGATGGCCCGGCTCCAGCAGCGGCTGACGGAGGTGGCGGAGGGGGAGGGGGGCGACCGGGTGGCGGTGGTCGAGGCGGCGGTCGCGGAATGGGAGCGTCTCAGTCAGGTGCGGCAGTCGCGGGAGGCGGAGCGGCTCGCCGACCGCGCCCACCTCGCGGTCAGGCCGCGTCAGCAGGAAACCGCCCGCAGCCGGAAGGCTCTGCGTGACCAAGCGAAAGTGGTCGAACTGGCTAGGGCGTTTGCCCTGGGGAATTCGGATCGCTCGCCGGATACCGGCCCCGAAGGGGCTGATCAGTCCGATCAGTGACGGGCGGTCTCTAGCTCCAACGCTTCGCCTTCCTCGGCCTCGATGCTCACCCAGTCGGGCTGCCCCAAAAGGCGGCTCACCTCGACCATGATCCGACCCTGGGCGTCGAAGACGGCGTCCTGCACCCGATCGATGCTGGGCCGGCTGGTGGAGACCACCTGGGCCAGATCCGGATCCTCCTGAGCGACCTCCGTCTGGCGCAAACGCTCGGTGATCTGGGGGGGGACTACCCGACGCTCCCGGATCCGGGCGTCCTCTAGGTCGGCCAAGACTCGGTCCAGATGCTCCAAGTGCGAGCGGTAGCGGCGCAGGATGCGGGTACGCGAGAACCCGTCGTGCTGCCGGCGGAGGATCTCCCGGCGGGTGGTACGGAAGCGGTTGTCTTTGTCTGGGGTCATCATGTGGGGTTATTTCCTTGGAGCGCAAAGCTCCATGCTGGTTGTCGTCGAAGGCCCCTGCGCTGGGACATTCGGTCTTTCCAACGGTGACGGACGCAACCTGGTTACCCGGTGCTCCCCGCCACCTGGCAGCGCGGTAATCACCAGCTGCGCTATTGGGAGTATACCCGAAAATCGGCGAATTTTCAATGAGAATTGGCTGAACATTGCCGGTACCCTGGGAGTCGATTTAGCCCGCGAAAACGTGGTGTCTGCCCCGAAGCTGCCTGACCCCCGGGGGCGCGACCTTGGCCCACCTCCTAAACTGCGACCATGGCTACCACCTCCGGGACCCGGCGCGCCCGCCCCAAGCGGACCGCCAGCCGGTCGGGGGAGTCCGAGCTGCCGCTAGGGCTGACGCCCGCCCAGTGTCGGCACATGTACCGCCAGATGGTGCTGATCCGGCATTTCGAGGAACATGCCGCCGAGGCGTATGCCCAGGCCAAGGTGGGTGGGTTCCTCCACCTCTACGTCGGCGAGGAGGCGGTCGCGGTCGGGGCGCTCAATGCCGCTCGGGAGGATGACCACGTACTGGGTCACTACCGGGACCATGGCTATGCCTTGACGAGGGGCTGCGACCCCAAGCTCTGCATGGCGGAGCTCTTCGGCCGCGAGGACGGCCTCTGCCATGGTCGCGGCGGCTCGATGCACCTGGCCGACGCCTCCCGCCATTACTGGGGTGGCTACGCCATTGTGGGCTCGCACATCCCGATCGGGGCCGGCATGGCCTACGCGATGCAATACCAGCAGCGCGACGAGATCGTCCTGGACTTCTTCGGGGATGGTGCGACCGGCAATGGGATCTTCCATGAGGGCCTCAACATGGCCGCCCTCTGGAGCCTGCCCATCATCTTCATATGTGAGAACAACCTCTACGGGATGGGTGCCACCCTGGCGGAGGAATCCCCGGTCAGCGAGATGAAGATCAAGGCGGAGGGTTACACCATGCCCTCGGTGCAATGCGACGGCATGGACGTCCTCTCCGTCTATGCAGCGGTCCGGACGGCGGCCGAGCACTGCCGGAGCGGCAAGGGCCCCTTTTTCGTGGAGGCGCTGACCTACCGCTTCGGCGGACATTCGATGGCCGATCCCGAGCTCTACCGCGACAAGTCCGAGGTCCAGCGCTGGCGGACCCAGGACCCGATTCCCCGGTTCGGAGAGTTCTGCGTCCAGCACCGGGTCTGCAGCCCCAAGGAGCTGGTGCAGATCAACGAGGAGGTGGAGCAGCAGATGCTGGAAGCGGTTGCCTTCGCGGACCGGTCCCCTTGGCCGGACCCCGCTGAGGTGGGCCGCGGCGTCTACGCCAAGCCGATTGACCCGGAGGCGGGGATCCGCACCAGTGAAGACGGCGTCCCGCTTGCCGTGGTCGAACCGGTGCCCGAAGCAAAGAAAGCGGGAATCTGAGATGGCGGTGGTGAGCTACCGAGAGGCGGTGCGGAGCGCTCTCCGGGACGAGATGGTCCGGGATCAGCGGGTCATCCTGATGGGAGAGAGCATCACGGGCTACGGTGGTTCCTATGCCGTGACGAAGGGGCTGGTCGAGGAGTTCGGAGCCAAGCGGGTGATGGAGACCCCCATCGCTGAGGCCGGGATAGTGGGGTTCGCAGTCGGGGCCGCCATGGGCGGGCTGCGGCCGGTGGCGGAGCTGATGACCGTCAACTTCGCCCTCCTGGCGCTGGACCAGATCGTCAACAGCGCCGCCAAGTTCCACTACATGTTCGGGGAGCAGTGGTCGGTCCCGCTAGTGGTCCGCACGGTCTCCGGGTTTGGCCAACTGGGCCCGACCCACTCCCAGACCTTCGAGGGTTGGTTCGCCTCGGTGCCGGGACTAAAGGTGGTGATGCCCGCCACCCCCGCCGACGCCAGGGGTCTCTTGCTGGCCTCGATCCGCGACCCCGACCCGGTCATCTTCNNGACGTCACCTTGGTGGGCTATTCGCGAATGCTGCTCCAGGCGCTCCAGGCGGCCGAGGTCCTAGAGCGCGATGACGGGATCTCCTGCGAGGTGATCGATCTGCGTACCCTGCGCCCGGTCGACTACCCGACCGTGGTGGACTCGGTGCGCCGCACCCACCAATTGGTGCTCTGCGGCGAGGACTGGCGCACCGGGGGATTTGGCGCGACCCTCCTCAGCGAGTTCCACGACCGTTGCTTCGACGACCTTGACGGACCCATCCAGCGGGTAGCCATGCGCGACATTCCGATGGGCTACTCACGGCAGATTGAGAAGGGCCTGATCCCGACCAGCGATCAGGTGGTGGAAGCGGTCCGGCGGCTCAACTGATGGCCTACCAGGTGA
>PKXE01000168.1:36696-41323 GCA_003132265.1 Candidatus Dormiibacterota bacterium
ACCGAGAAGAGCGACATTGACATCGAGGCCTATGCCAGTGGCGTGCTGCGTAAGATCCTGATCCAACCCGGCGTCAAGGTTCCGGTGGGACAGGCAATTGCGATCATTGCTGACCCCTCAGAGGAGCTCACCGAGGATGAGGTCGCCGGTGAGAATCCGCCGTCGGCGACCGCGCTTGAGGCAGCTGCAGAGCCGGTGGAGCAGCCTCCATCCGGTGACGGTGAGCAGGCCCAACCCCAGGAGGCCGTGCCCTCCGCCGAAGCCGAGGACGCGGGTCGGGCTCCGACTCCGGTGCCAGACTGGGCGCAGCAGCTGACTGGCCACGCGCCGGAGCCGGTACCGGCCGGGGGCCGGGTCAAGGCCAGCCCCTTGGCTCGTCGCCGAGCTCGGGAATTGGGAATCCAGCTGGAGAGCGTCCACCCCACCGGTCCTGAAGGCCGGATCAAGGCGGAGGACGTGGAGGCGGCCTTGCGCGGTGAGGTCGGCGCGCCGGTCGCCCGCCCGGCGGGCGCAGCTCAGCCGGTCGATCCCGGCGATCCCTCAGAGCCCGTGCACCTCTCCCGGATGCGGGAAGCGATCGCTCGGCGCATGGCCGAATCCAACAGCACGATCCCGCATTTCCATCTCACCACTGAGGCCCGGATGGAGGCACTGCTCCAGCTGCGCCAGGAGCTCAACCAGCTGGGCGACTCGGAGCTGCCCAAGTTCTCGGTGACCGACTTCATTGTTCGGGCGATGGCCCTCACCCTGCAACGGCATCCCAGCCTCAATGCTGCCTGGATCGGCCAGGGACTGCGCCGCTTCTCCCAGAGCAACATCGCTCTGGCGGTGGCGCTTCCGGACGGCCTGGTGGCGCCGGTGCTCAGGGGCTGCGAGACGCTGACGTTCGCCGAGCTGGCGCGCCGGGCCCATGACCTGGCGGCCCGGGCTAAGACCGGTCGGATGCGCCCGGAGGAGCTCTCCGGAGGTCACACCGCGATTAGCAACCTGGGCATGTTCGGGGTCAGTCAGTTCGCGGCCATCATCACCCCGGGCCAGGGCAGCGTCCTGGCGGTGGGCGAGGTTCGCGAGGTGCCGGTGGTGGTCGATGGCGCGCTGGTTCCGGGCCACCAGCTGGCCATGACCCTCGCCATCGACCACCGGGTCACCGATGGCGCCGAGGCAGCCGAGGCGCTGGCGTATCTGCGCTGGTTGTTGGAGCACCCCACCGCGTGTCTGGTGTGATTGCCGCCGCCGGCGCCCAGCCTATCTCCGGGCCTCCTTCATGAAGGACCTGGCCATCGTCGGCTCGGGACCGGGGGGATACGTGGCCGCCATCCGGGCGGCCCAGCTGGGGATGGCAGTCACTATGGTCGAGGAGGCCGACACCCTGGGAGGCATCTGCCTCAACTGGGGTTGCATCCCCTCCAAGGCGCTGCTGCGCAACGCTGAGGTCCTGCACCTGGTTCGGGAATCCGAGACTTTCGGGATCAGCCGGGGCGAGGTGGTGGCCGACTTCGACTCGGCCATCACGCGTAGCCGAGAGGTGGTCAGCAAGCTGGTGCAAGGGGTGGCCTTCCTCATGCGCAAGAACGGGGTCGAGGTGATCCACGGGCGGGCCCGGCTGGTCTCCGAGCAGACCCTGGAGGTGACTCCCTCCGGCCAGACGGTGGCCGCATCCCAGATCGTCATCGCCACCGGCGCCCGTCCCAAGACCCTCCCTGGCCTGACTCCCGACGGCACGTCGGTGTTCACCTACCGGGAGGCACTGGAGCTGCGCCGGCTGCCCAAGAGCTGCGTGATCGTGGGCGGTGGTGCGATCGGGGCCGAGTTTGCCTACGTGTACTCCTCCTACGGGGTCGAGGTGACTGTGGTCGAGGCGCTGCCCCGGCTGCTGCCCCAGGAGGATCAGGACGTCTCCAAGGAGCTCACCCGGCAGTTCGAGCACCAGGGGATCGGGGTCCGGACCGGCTCTTTGATCCAGCGCTCCGAGCGGGGCGGGGAGGGGTGGCGCCTCCACCTCGAGAGCGGAGAGACGGTGGAGGGCGAGATGGTCCTGTCCGCGACCGGGGTCAGGGCCAACATCGAGGATCTGGGGCTGGAGGAGCTGGGGGTGGCGGTGGAGGGCGGGTTCATCAAGGTTGACGACCACCTGCGCACCAATGTCCCCGGGGTCTTCGCCATCGGGGACGTCAACGGGCCGCCCCTCCTGGCGCACGCCGCCAGCGCCGAGGGCGTGATCGCGGTGGAGACGGCGGCCGGTCGCGAGGTGAAGCCACTGGACCCGGTCCAGGTGCCTCGCTGTACCTACTGTCAGCCGCAAGTTGCCTCCGCTGGGCTCACTGAGGAGCAGGCCAAGGAAAAGGGCCACCAGGTGCGGATTGGCAAGTTCCCCTTCAGCGCCAGCGGCAAGGCGATCGCCATGGGGGACACCGTGGGATTCATCAAGACGGTCGTGGACGCAGAGACCGGTCGGCTGCTGGGGACTCACGCCATCGGGTCCGAGGTGACCGAGCTCCTTCCGGAGATGGTCATGGCCGCCTGGGCCGGAGTCAAAGCGGAGCAGTTCGAGGCGCTGGTCCATGCCCATCCCACCTTGAGCGAGAGCCTGAAGGAGGCTACGCTGGCGGCTGAAGGGCTGGCAATCCACATCTGAGCGGAGCTTCTGTCCGGCTGCGGTTGGCAGCCTACCCGCCCGCGGGGTGGCCCGCTTAGCCGGCGCTGAGTCCGGTGATCCGGATCCCGGTGTGAGCGTGGTGCAGTCGGTTGAGCCGGATCAGAAACGGGGTGAGTCCCTCACTGAAGCTGGCGTTGGCCAACCCGCCGCCGTCCACCGGCCGGAGTCCGGGAAGAGCCTCGACGAGGCGGATGACCAGCTCTTTGGCGTCGGCATGGTCGGAGGTGACGATCACGTCCTCATCGAGCTGCGAGTCAAGGCGTCCGAGGAGGGGCGCGCTCACCGTGTGGAACGCGCCCACGACGAGCGCGCCCCGGCAGATTCGGGTGACTTCCAAGGCGGCTGAGCCGGCCTCGGGATGCACCGGCTGGGCCACCCCATCACAGAACTCCATGGGAGCGGCGGTGGAGACCAGTACCCGGCCCTGGAGTAGCTCGTCCAGCTGGGCCAAGAGTGAGGAGCCAGCTTCGTAGGGCACCGTGAGCAGCGCCAGCTCGCCGTAGGCGGCGGCCTCGGAGTTGCTGCCCCCCTGGAGGAGACCGGCTCCTTCGCCCAGCCGGCCCCGAATCGTGGCGGCGGCTTCCTCGGCCCGCTGCGGGTCGCGGGATCCCAGCAGGACGGCAATGCCCGCCATCCCCATCCGGGCGGCCAAGCCCCGGCCCATGGGGCCGGTCCCGCCGATGATTCCCACCCCGCCGATAGCGGCTGTGCTCATGCAGCTCCACTCACTGGTTGCGCAAGTCGGCCGGAACTGGCGCGACTTTGCCACCTACCATATCGGGAGTTGAGTACTGAAGTTGTTGAGACGGNNGAGACGGGCCCGGGGCTGCTCCTCGATGGGCGGCACACCCTGGCGGCCGTCGGCCCGGAGGATCTCGAGGTCCTCTGGCGGCCGGGGGCCGGGGGGGGACTGGGCTGGCTGCTCTTTCGGTCCGGATCGACTCCTCCGTCCCCGGAGACCCAGGCGCAGGGGCGCCCGCCGGAGCTGTGGTTCGAGGTCGGTGATGGCCGGATCGATTGCGAGCTGCGGGAGTCGGCCGGCTGGGGTGAGGCGGCTGCCGCCGCCGTCGCGCTGTTCGAGGCGCCGGCCGGAGTCGCTTCATCAGGGACCCCGGAGGGCGCAGAGCCAGCGACTTGTGGGATCCGCGTTGCCGGCCAGGAGATCGTGGTCGAGCTTCCCTCAGGATGGGTGGAGCGACTCCGCTCTGAGCCTCCGGGCCTCGGCTAGCCGGTGGCAGTCCAATTGGGCGGGGCCAGGGCGCGGCCCGGCGTCCCCGAGCCTTTGAGCTTCTCTGGCGTCGTCGGCCAGCAGCGGATGAAGCTGGCCCTCTTGCTGGCAGCGGTCGAGCCCCGGATCGGTGGGGTTTTGATCAGAGGGGAGCGGGGCACGGCCAAGTCCACCCTGGTGCGCGCCTTGGCCGCGATCCTGCCTAGCCAGGAGCAGGTCTCCGACTGCCCCTACCGGTGCTCGCCGAAGGGTCCCTACCAGTGCGAAGACTGCGCCGCCCGGCTGGCCCGGGGAGAGGAGCTACCCACCGTTGTCCGCCCGACTCGGGTGGTGGAGCTGCCATTGGGGGCCTCTGAGGACCGGATCGTGGGGTCGATCGACCTGGAGTTGGCGCTCCGGCGGGGTCGGCGAGCGTTCCAGCCGGGGCTGCTGGCCGAGGCCAACCGGCAGGTGCTGTACGTGGACGAGGTGAACCTGCTGGAGCACCACCTCGTCGACGTACTCCTGGATGCTGCTGCCTCAGGGGTCAATGTGGTGGAGCGAGAGGAGATCTCCATCACCCACCCCTCGCGGTTTGTTCTGGTTGGGACTATGAACCCCGAGGAGGGCGACCTCCGGCCCCAGCTCCTGGACCGTTTTGGGCTCTGCGTCGAGGTCACCGGGCTGCGGAGTCTGGAGGACCGGGTCGAGGTGATGCGCCGCGACGCGGCCGGGACCGTTTCCCGAGAGGAGGATCGTCGGCT
>PKXE01000168.1:41338-49033 GCA_003132265.1 Candidatus Dormiibacterota bacterium
GCCGCCCAGGCGCACCGGGCCCTTGAGGCCGCCAAAGCGACGGACCCGGCGTCCGAGGACCTGGTGGTCGGCTTGCCGGACCTGGCCGACGTCGCGGAACTGGCCCTGGTGCACCGCCGGCGATCTATGGGCGGTAGCCTAACCGAGGCTCCGGCGGGGCTCAGTGAGGTGCCCACGGAACTCACTCAGGCGCCGACCGAGGCCAGGGTCCCTGACCCTAGCCTTCAGCCCGGGCTGACCGGGGAGGGGACCTCGGAGACCGGGGACGTGGAGGGACAGGGCTCGCCCCAAGGCGATGCGGAAGCTGCCCCCGACAGCGGTGGCAGCACCGAGTCCCGGCCGGGGCCCGGGGCCGCCCAGCCGGTCGAGGTCGAGGAGGGCTTCGAGGTGGGACGGATCCAGCTTCCTCGCGAGCGCTTGCGCCGGCGGGGTAGCGGCCGCCGGAGCCAGACCAGCTCGCGGGATCGCCGGGGGCGCTACGTGGGCGCTCGGGAGGTGGAGCATCCCACCGATCTGGCCCTGGACGCCACCCTGCGGGCGGCGGCGCCCCACCAGGTCGAGAGGCGAGTCCGGGCCGAGGGTGACTCCCCCCAGTTGCAGCTGGAGCCGCAGGACCTGCGCCAGAAGGTGCGCCAGCGTCGGATTGGCAATCTGATCGTCTTTGCCGTGGATGCCTCGGCAAGCATGGACGCCGAGCAACGGATGGACGCGACCCGGAGCGCCATCCTGGCCCTGCTCAAGGACGCCTACGTGCGCCGTGACCGGGTGGCCCTGATCTCCTTCTCCGGTCGGACTGCCCAGGTGGTGCTGCGGCCCACCTCCAGTGTTGATCTGGCCGAGCGCCAACTCAGTCGGATTGCCGTGGGCGGCACCACTCCCCTCACCCATGGGCTGACCGCAGCACTCAACCTGATCGAGAATGAGCGACGGCGCGACCCCGACGTGCTGCCACTGTTGGTGCTGATCAGCGACGGCCGGGGCAACATCAGCTTCGGGGGTGAGGAACCGCTGCTCGAGGCCCAGCGGCTGGCGGACCAGATCCGGCGCGACGGGATCAGAGCGCTGGTGATCGACTCCTCGCGGGACCATCTCCCCCTGCTCGCAGCACCCGGAGCGAGCAGCCCCGCCTCCCCTCGCTTCGCCGGCTACAACTTCAACGCCTGTGGCGACCTGGCCGAGCGGATGGGGGCTGCCTATTTCGGGCTCTTCGACCTCTCGGAGGGAGCGATCCTCCGGCCGGTTGCGGAGGCGCTGCGCCACCAGACCCCGCCGGGTCGCACCACCGCCCTCTGAGACAATCTGACCGTGGCTGAACTTCGCACCGTCTATCCGTTCACTGCGCTGGTGGGCCAGGACCAGATGCGGCTGGCCCTGGAACTCAATGCCGTCAACCCGTCGATCGGGGGAGTTCTGATCCGGGGAGAGAAGGGCACCGCGAAGTCAACTGCGGTCAGGGCCCTGGCCCGCCTCCTCCCCGAGCTGGAAGTCGTGGTCGGGTGCCATTACGGGTGCGCGCCGAGAGGTGACGCCATGTGCTCCGATTGCCAGGCCCGGATGGCCGCCGGCGAGGAGCTGGAGGTGACCCGCCGCCAGATGCGAGTGGTCGAACTTCCCATCAACGCCTCTGAGGACCGCGTGGTGGGCTCCATCGACCTGGAGGCGGCGATCCACTCCGGGCAGCGTCGCTTCGAGCCGGGGGTGCTGGCCGAGGCCAACCGCCAGATCCTCTACGTGGATGAGGTCAACCTTCTCGACGACCACATCGTGGACGTGCTGCTGGACGCCGCCGCCATGGGGGTCAACGTGGTCGAGCGTGAGGGGATCTCGGTGTGGCATCCCTCGCGATTCATCCTGGTCGGGACCATGAACCCCGAGGAGGGTGACCTGCGGCCTCAGCTCTTGGACCGCTTCGGTCTCTGCGTCGATGTCGCCGGCATCGCGAACATCGCGGACCGGGTGGAGATAGTCGAGCGCCGCGAGCGATTCGAGGACGACCCCGAGGCCTTCGCCGCTGAATGGGAGGAGGAGGAGGACAAGGAGCGGGCCCGGATCGACCGGGCCATCGCCGTCCTTCCCGAAATCCAGACATCCCGGGAGGTGCTGGAGGGGATCGCCCGCCTGGCGATCGAGCTCGAGGTCGATGGCCACCGGGCCGATTTGGTGGCGCGCAAGGCCGCCCAGGCCTATGCCGCCCTCGAGGCCCTTCCTCAGGTGGGAATGGCCGAGGTGGCGGCAGTGGCGCCGATGGTTCTGGCCCACCGCGTTCACGCCAGGCCGGGCCAGCGGCCGCACGATATCGCCGGGTCGACCCGGCGGATCCTGGGGGAGGCATGACCCCAGGGCGCTCTTTGTCGCGAGCGACTGAGGTTAGGGTCACGGGCGGGTCGCGCCGGGATGATTTTGGTCCGCCGACTGCTAGCTTTTTCTTGCCGGTCGTGGTTCGGGGACCGTCCTCCCACTCCGGTGGGACCTCGGCCACGGTCGGTGCCCTTTCCCTGAACCACGGTGGCTGACGACCCCATCCTGGGCGACCTGGTTCCGGTCGCGCCGGAGGAGCTGCTGCTCCGGGGGGCGCTCGGCTTCCCCGGTCGACTCCGGATCGAGGTGGGGCTTTCAGAGCCACGTTTTGCGCGACCTCAGGGCCGCCGCACCGCGAGAGAGGTGCTAGCCCTGCAGCGGGCGCTGGGGGGCGTCTCGTACCCGGCGGACCGGGAGCGAGTGATTTCCGAAGCGGGACGATGGCTGGGCGGCCATGATGGCCTGAGGGAGCGCCTGTTGGGACTTCCCGAACTCACCTACGGGGGGGAGATGGAGGTTCTGCGGAAGCTCAGCGAGCCGACAGCTGAGGCGTTGGATCCGCCGTTGGAGGCCATCTCGGATCAATCGGAGGCGGCTGCGCCTCCCTCCGCCGGTTCGGGGAACCAGGACGGCAGCTCGGCCAGTTGGTAGGTGCGGGAGTCGGCGTCGAAGTCGATGATCTGAAGGCCCTTTGAGAGGGCCGACTCCAGCTGCTCGCGGAGCACCTCCTGAATCTCCAGCACCCGGGCCGCGTCCTCGCCAGGTGGCGCTGGCAAGCCCTCTGGAAGCGTCACCGACGCCAGCCGGCCCCCGCGCCGGAGGCGGGTCAGCTCAGCCTGCTCCGGAGCCCCCAGGAACCATTCCACGAAGAGCCGGTCGGTAGGCAGGCCGCGGCTGAGCGCGTCGTCGCGGCGACCATAGAAGTCGCGCCGGAAGCCCCGGGCGGTGGCTCCGAGACGCCGGAGGTTGAAGTGGGCGTTGCCCACCTGGGTGGGGTCGAAGGTCCAGACGATCCGGTCCAGCCCGGCGGCCAGCACCTCCCGGCGCTGCGCCAGCTTGAGAGCCCGGCCGATGCCGCTGTTGCGAAACTCGGGGAGTACCCCGGCGGAGTGAGAACGGTGGTACGTGACTCCTGCTGGCGTCCTGCCGGTGAAGCCGTAAGCAAACCCGACGGGCCGAACTCCGGCTTTCGCCAGCAAGACGGTTCCGCCTGCCTCGGAGATGGCGCGCAGCAGGGTGCTGGGAGCCGCTATCTGGGGCGAGCCCCAGATCTCCGCCTGCAGGGAGCTGACCGCATCCAGCTCCTCGAGCGTCCGGGCAGGTACTACCAGGTACTCCCCCGCGTCGGTGGCTTTGGCGCTATCGGGGGCCGGAGACACAACTCACCAAGGCGAGCTCAGGTAGTGGAGAGACAACCAAGCCTAGTCCCGCTTTCAAACCGGCTTCGGTCGCTTGAAAATCAGCCAGACCGCACTGGTGAAGCCGAGCTGGGTGACCGGTACCGCCGCGCAGAGCTCCCATCCGCCAACCTCCTCGTTGGTCAGGACTTCCTGGATGAAGTGGGCCCGGACCGGGCCTTTCAGCCACTTCCCCTTGGCGATCTGGACCTTGTGTTNNGTTGTGGTTCGGCGATCCAGTGCGGCGGGGGTCGGACCAGCCGGAGCTGATAATCGCCACGCAGATGGCCTCTCAATCAACCAGCCGAATCCGCAACTTTTCCATCATCGCGCACATCGACCATGGCAAGTCGACCCTGGCCGACCGGCTCTTGGAGCTGACCGGGACCGTCAGTGCTCGGGATCTGACCGAGCAGATGCTCGACACCATGGACCTGGAGCGGGAACGCGGAATCACTATCAAAGCCCAGGCGGTCCGGATGACCTACCAGGCCAAGGATGGCCAGACCTATGAGTTCAACCTGATCGACACCCCNNGAGGTCTCCCGGGCGCTGGCCGCCTGCGAGGGGGCCCTCCTCGTGGTGGACGCCAGCCAGGGGATTGAGGCCCAGACTCTGGCCAACGTCTACAAGGCGCTGGAGCTGGGGCTGGCGATCCTGCCGGTGGTCAACAAGATCGACCTACCCCAGGCCGAACCGGAGCTGGTGCGCGAGGAGATTGCCCGGGTGATCGGTATTCCCGCTGAGCGGTCGATCCTCGCCAGCGCTCGGACCGGGGAGGGGGTGGATCGGATCCTGGAGGCGGTGGTCACGGCCCTGCCCGCGCCGGTCGGGGACCCCGAGGCCCCGCTGCGGGCGCTGATCTTCGACTGCAAGTACGACGCCTATCGCGGCGTCGTGGTCTACGTGCGGGTGATGGACGGTCGGCTGCGGTCGGGGACCCAGATCCGGATGATGGCCTCCCAGGGCACCTTCACCGTGGACGAGGTGGGCATCTTCCGGCCCGCGATGGCGGCGGTCGAGGAGCTCACCGCCGGCGAGGTCGGCTACCTGATCGCCTCCATCCGCAACGTCCGCGACAGCAAGGTCGGCGACACCATCACCGAGGTCGCCAGGCCGACCAAGGAGCCGCTGCCGGGATACCGGCAGGTGAGCCCGATGGTCTGGGCCGGCCTCTTCCCGGTCGACGGCGATGATTACCAGGGCCTCAAGGAGGCGCTCGACCGCCTGCAGCTCAACGATGCCGCCCTCACCTTCGAGCCAGAGACCTCGGCCGCCCTCGGGTTCGGGTTCCGCTGTGGCTTCCTGGGACTGCTGCACATGGAGATCGTCCAGGAGCGGCTGGAGCGCGAGTTCCAGCTCAATCTGATCACCACCGCGCCGTCGGTCGCCTACCAGGTGACGCTGCGGAACGGCAGCTCAGTCGAGATCGACAACCCGGACCAACTCCCCGAGGTGGGAATGATCGAGACCATTGCGGAGCCCCGGGTCAAACTGGAGATCGTGGTGCCCCGAGAGCATCTGGGCGGGATCATGGAGCTCTGCCAGGAGCGCCGTGGGGAGTTCGTGCAGCTGGAGTACCAGCCTCCCGGGGAGCGGGCGCTCCTCACCTATGACCTGCCGCTGGGGGAGATCATCCACGACTTCTACGACCAGCTGAAGTCCCGCAGCCGGGGCTACGCCTCGATGGACTATCAGCTGACTGGGTACCGGGCCGAGCAGCTGGTCAAGCTGGACGTGCTGGTGGCGGGGAATAAGGTGGACGCCCTCTCGATCATCGTCCACCGCCAGCAGGCCAGCAACCAGGGCCGCAAGTTGGTCCAGCGATTGCGCGAGGTGATTCCGCGCCAGCTCTTCGAGGTGGCCATCCAGGCCGCCATTGGGGGCAAGGTGATCGCCCGGGAGACCGTGCCGGCGCTGCGCAAGGACGTGATCGCCAAGTGCTACGGCGGTGACATCAGCCGCAAGCGCAAGCTGCTGGAGAAGCAGCGCGAAGGCAAGCAGCGGATGAAGCGGGTCGGCAGCGTGGAGATCCCCCAGGAGGCCTTCATGGCGGTGCTCTCGCTTGATCGCTGACCCGGGCCGCCCGCTGGCGCGGAGCCTCTACCTGCACATACCGTTCTGCGATACGCGCTGTCCCTATTGCGATTTTGCGATTCATATCGGTGGCGACCACCTCCACCAGCCCTACGTCGAGGCGGTGATCAGAGAGCTGGACTGGCTGGCTGACAGCAGGCGCCCGCAGCTGGGCTTGGAGACGGTGTATCTGGGGGGTGGGACACCCGGACTCTTGGCTCTGCCGTTGCTGGAGCAGCTCCTGGCGGCGGTGGAGCAGCGGTTCGGGATCGCCGAGGGGGCCGAGGTCACCATCGAGGCTAACCCCAGCGGACTCACCGAGGAGTTGGCCCGCAGCTGGCTGGCCCTGGGGATCAACCGGGTCAGCCTGGGGGTCCAGAGCCTGGATGATCGGGCGTTGCGCTGGCTGGGCCGCAACCACGACAGTGCGACTGCTGAGGCCGCCCTGCGCGCGGCGGCGGCTGCGGGTCTGGAGAACCTCAGCTGCGACCTCATTTACGCGATCCCGGAGCAGCCGACCTCAGTCTTCGCGTCGGGGCTGAGGCGGTTGCTCAGCTACCAGCCCCCGCATGTCTCTTGCTACGAACTGACGGTTGAACCCTCAACCGCGCTCGCGAGGTGGGTCACTTCGGGGCGAGTGCTAGGCCCAAAGGAGCAGGACTTCGTGGAACAACACCGACTGGCCCGGGAGCTGTTGGAGGAGGCCGGACTACTCCAGTACGAGGTGAGCAACTACGCGCGACCCGGGAGCGAGTCCCGCCACAACTTGGCCTACTGGCAGGGTCGGCACTACCTGGCCGCCGGCTGTGGGGCCCACGGCTTCATCGACCGGGAAGCGGCCGAGGGACTGGGCTTTTCGCTCAGCCCGGAGGACGTCGGCGTTCGCTATTGGAACCTGCGCAACGCTGCCACCTACATCAAACAAGTGACTGTGAGAGGCCACGGTCGTAGAGGTCATGAGGCGCTCGACCACGAGCAGCGGCGGCTGGAGCTGCTCGCGTGCGGCCTGCGGTTGCGCGCCGGAGTGGAGTTGTCTGAACCGCGGCAGTTGGTGGAGGCGGACCGCCTGGCTCATCTGGGGCTGGTCACGATTGCCGGCAACCGGGTCGCCGCCACTCCCCGGGGGATTGAGGTGTTGGATCGCGTCACCCTGGAGCTGGCAGCGAGCTAACCGGCCGAGGCCGACCGCTAAAATCGCGATCTGGTTCAGCTGGCTCCGGAGTCGGCGGTAGTCCAAAGGGTGCTGGCGGGGGCGATCCACCGGCCGTCGGAGACGGTCTCGAATCCCAGGACTCCGGTATCACCTGGCTGACACCGGAGTCCTGGTCCACCACCGCGCGCCAGGGCCGGCCACCGTCGTTGGAGTGGAACAGGCGGAAGCGATAGCGGTAGAGAGACGGTCCCAACGCGCCAGCATTGCCCACCAGCAGGCTGGTCGGGCTGGCGGCCGCCAGCTGTGAGCCCCCTGCTAGAGGCATCTTCTCCCGGTTGCCGTAGCTGGCTCCGGAGTCGGTCGCGACGTTCAGGAAGCCCGGGCCCCCTTGGCGGGGCGCGCACCGGACTCGCTAGCACTCGATCGGGCGCAGCCGCGATCGCCTGGGCGTCGTCCGGGTCGTTGCCCGTGGAACCGCAGGGATCAGATTGATGTGACCACTGGGCACCGCCGGCTTGGGAGATGTAGAGGTCGGCCTGTTGGCTGCCCGCGCCCGATGCCAGATTTCCTGGAAATAGCGTGTAGATAGCGCTTCCCTGGCGGGCCAGTTGGGCGCTGACGTGGTTGGCCGTGGCGGGGACGTCGGCCATGTTCCAAGCGTTGCTGCCCAGTGCGGCCTCGTCGATGCTCCATCTGCACGAGTCCGGACAACCGGTGCCGGATGCGCTGACCCGGGTTGCCTGACCACCGCTTACGTCGCGAGCGACGGTC
>PKXE01000184.1:0-4521 GCA_003132265.1 Candidatus Dormiibacterota bacterium
CGCGATGTTGCGCCGCTCGGCGACGACCCGTGGCTCGCGCGCGTCGAGGTTGATCGCCTTGTGCTTCGGGTCCGCCGGGGCGGACACCGGGCAGGCCTCCACGCAGAGCCCGCAGCCGGTGCAGTCCTCGAGATAGACCATCAGGGTGAAGCGCGCATCGGGCAGGCCGCGTGAGTTGAGGGGCATCGACGGGTACTCGTCCGGCGCCCCGGCCAGCCGCGTCGAGTCGTAGAGCTTGGAGCGGATGACGCTGTGCGGGCAGACGAAGCTGCAGTTGCCGCACTGGATGCAGAGGTCGGAATCCCAGACGGCGACGAGATCGGAGATGTTGCGCTTCTCGAAGGCGGCCGTGCCGCTCGGGTAGGTGCCGTCGACCGGCATTGCGCTGACCGGCAGCCCGTCGCCGCGGCCGGCGAGCATCTCTGCCGTCACGGTGCGCACGAACTCGGGCGCGCTCGCGGGGACGACCGGTGGCAGCGCACGTGTGGCCGACGCGTGGTCGGGCACCTCGACGCGGTGCAAGCCTTCGAGCGCGCGGTCGACTGCAGCGTGGTTCTTCGCAACGACCTCGGTGCCGCGGCGGCCGTAGGTCTTGACGATCGCCGCCTTGATCCGCTCGATCGCTTCCTCGGGCGGCAGGACGCCGGAGAGTGCGAAGAAGCAGGTCTGAAGGACGATGTTGGTGCGCCCCGCGAGGCCCACCTCGCGCGCGATCTTGCCGGCGTCGATCGTGTGCACCTCGATGTGCTTGGCGATGATCTGCTCCTGCACTGGGAGCGACAGCGCATCCCACACCTCGTTCGCCGCGTGCGCGCAGTTGAGGAGCAGCGTCGCGCCGTCGGCTGCGCGGCCGAGCACGTCGACCTGGTCGAGCAGCCCGAACTGGTGGCAGCCGACGAAGCTCGCCTGCTGCACGAGATACGGCGCTCGGATCGGCAGCGGCCCGAAGCGCAGGTGCGAGACCGTCATCGAGCCGGACTTCTTCGAGTCGTAGACGAAGTAGCCCTGGGCGTACAGGTCCTCCTCGGCGCCGAGGATCTTGATCGTGTTCTTGTTCGCGCTGACCGTCCCATCGGAGCCGAGGCCGAAAAAGAGCGCCCGGACCGTGCCTGGCGGCTCGATGTCGAACGACGGGTTGTACGGGATGCTCGTCCCTGAGACATCGTCGGTGATGCCGACGGTGAACCGCCGCCGGGGCTGCTCGCGCCGAAGCTCCTCGAACACCCCGGCGACCATGCCCGGTGTGAACTCCTTCGAGGCGAGACCATAGCGGCCGCCGGTGACCAGTGGCAAGAGCGCGCGTTCGTCGCGCGCGTTTGCCTCGGCGAGCGCGGCGACGACGTCCAGGAAGAGCGGCTCCCCGAACGAGCCGGGCTCCTTCGTCCGGTCGAGTACGGCGACGCGCGACGCCGTCGGGGGTAGTGCGTCGAGGAGCGCCGCGGTCGGGAACGGCCGGTAGAGGCGCACCGTCACGACCCCGACCCGCTCACCCGCCGCAGCGAGGTGCGCGACGGTCTCTCGTGCGGTCTCGGCCCCCGACCCCATCACGACGACCACTTGCTGTGCTTCGGGGTGCCCGGCGTACTCGACGAGGTGGTAGCGCCGCCCGGTGCGCTCGGCAAGGCGTGCCATGGCGNNCCTGGAAGTAGACGTCGGGGTTCTGGGAGGTACCCCGGATGAACGGGTGCTCCGGCGAGAGCGCCCGCTGGCGATGCGCACGGATGAGCTCGTCTGGAACGAGCGCACGGAGGTCGTCGTCGGAGAGCAGCTCGATCGTGTTCAGCTCGTGCGAGGTCCGGAAACCGTCGAAGAAGTGGACGAAGGGGACCCGCGCCGCGAGCGTTGCCGCCTCGGCCACCGCCGCGAGGTCGTGCGCCTCTTGGACCGAAGAGGAGGCCAGCATCGCGAAACCGGTCTGGCGGACCGCCATAACGTCGGAGTGGTCGCCGAAGATCGAGAGCGCCTGCCCGGCGATCGATCGGGCGGCGACGTGGATCACCGCTGCCGTTAGCTCACCGGCGACCTTGTACATGTCCGGGATCATGAGCAACAGGCCTTGGGAGGCGGTGAAAGTCGTCGACATCGCCCCGCCCTGTAGGGCACCGTGCAGGGCACCCGCAGCGCCGCCCTCGCTCTGCATCTCGATGACCGCCGGTACGGTGCCCCAGATGTTCTCGCGCTTCTTGCTCGCCCACTCGTCCGCGAGCTCGGCCATCGGCGAGGCGGGCGTGATCGGGTAGATGCAGCAGACCTCGTTCAGCCGGTAGGCGACCGACACCGCAGCCTCGTTCCCGTCGAGCGTCGCCCGCATCACCTGTCCTCCGCGACCATTTCGATCGCGTGCACCGGGCACTGCTCGAAGCACGTGCCGCAGCCGGTGCAGCGATCGTAGTCGAACCGGTAGCGTTGTCCGACGCCGAGCTTGATCACCGCGTCCTCTGGGCACGCGCCGAGGCAGCCGTCGCACTCGAAGCAGTTCCCGCACGACAGGCAGCGCTGCGCCTCGTAGGCGGCCCCCTCGACCGACAAGCCACCGAGCACCTCGGCAAAGTTGGTGATCCGCTCGTCGGGCGGGAGCTCGGGCTGCCGACGCTGCGACGCGTCGCCGAAGTACCAGAGGTGGAGTCCGTCGAACGCCGCCGCCTCGTGCTTCGACGCCTCTTGCACCGTGGCGCCGCGTAGCCAGGCGTCGATATGAAGGGCGGCCTTCTTGCCGTGCCCCACCCCGACGGTGACCGTGCGCTCAGTCGGCACCATGTCCCCGCCAGCGAACACGCCGGGGCAGCCGGTCATCATCGAGCTCGACACGACGATGGTGCCATCGTCAGCAAACTCCACCCCTGGTACGGCTCTCAGGAACGCGGTGTCGGTGTCCTGACCGAGAGCGAGGATGACAGTGTCGGCGGCAAGGTCCTCGTAGCGCCCGGTCGGCCGGGGAAAGCCGTTCTCGTCGAGCTCCATCGCCTCGACCGTCAGGTTCGGGCCGTCGAAGGCGGTGATCGTCCGGAGCCAGTTGATGCGCACCCCCTCGCGCTCGGCATCCTCGGCCTCCTGCTCGTGGGCCGGCATCTGGGCGCGGGTGCGGCGGTAGACGATGAGCGCGTCGTCCGCGCCCAGTCGCCGGGCAGTGCGCGCTGCGTCCATCGCCGTGTTGCCTCCGCCGTAGACCGCGACGCGCCGACCGATCGCCGGCCGCTCGCCGGAGGCGACGCTGCGCAGGAACGACAGCGCGTCGACGATCCGCCCGGCATCGCGAGCTGGGATGTCGACACGCTTGGACAGATGCGCCCCGACCGCCGCGAAGACGGCGTCAAAGCCGCCCTCGTGCCGCTCAGCTGCGAGGTCCTCGACCCGATGGCCGCCGACGATCCGCACACCGAGCGCCTCGATCCGCTGCAGCTCTGCGTCGAGCACCTCTCGGGGCAGCCGGTAGGCTGGGATGCCGTAGCGCATCATCCCGCCAGGCTCGTCCCCGGCGTCGCGGATCTCGACATCGTGGCCGCGCCGGGCCAGGTGGTAAGCGGCCGACAGCCCACTCGGGCCGGAGCCGACGACCAGCACCCGCTTGCCGCTACGTGCCGGCGGCGAGGCAAACTCCCACCCCCGCTCCAAGGCGAGATCACCGAGGAAGCGCTCGACCGCCCGGATCGAGACCGTGCTGTCGAGCTCGGCGCGATTGCATCCGCTCTCACAAGGGTGATAACAGATTCGCCCGAGGATCGCTGGCAGCGGATTGTCCGCGACAAGCGCATGCCAAGCCTGCTCATGGTGGCCGGCCTCGACGTGTGCAAGCCAAGCCTGGATGTTCTCACCGGCTGGGCAGGCGACATTGCAGGGAGGCAGCAGGTCGACATAGACGGGACGGCGACTTCGGACGGGCCCGGCCAGGGAGCGCCCGTGCGACAGGTCCGGCGCCGGCGTGATGTCTCGCGGGATCATGTCCTCACTCGCGGGATCACACCGGCGCAGAGCGTCGTGGCGCCGACTCGTGCGACGGCGTCGGAGTCCTTCTTGATCGAGGGGTCGGGCACCTTCTCTCCCAATTTCGAGCCTGGGTCGTGGTGCGCGAGGACCTTCACGCGCGACCTCCTGAGGACCTTCACGCGCGACCTCCTCAGGACGCGGCCTCTGCCGCCAGATCAGTTTAGTCGGAAGTTACGATTGCTTGCCCAGGGGATCACGGCCCTCTGGAACGAGGAAATCGAGCTCAGGCCAGAGTCTCTCGTGACGAGATGATGCTCAGGAGGATCGGGAGCTAGAGCAACTCGAAGGCCCGGTGCTGGGTGGGGGTGGGTTGAGAGAGCTTCTCAATGGTGATCTCAGTGCCTGGCACCCGGCAGGTGCCTGCCCTAGACGATCTGTTGGTGCGGCCGCTTCGCTCCGACAGGGAGAGCGTCCTGGACGATGGCCCGGGGCGGCCCGAGGAGTGGCGTAGTCGGCCCGCGCCGATGATGACCCGCGGCTCGTCCTAGACTCCTCGGGGAGCAAATAAGTGGACATCGGATGCTCGCACCCCGGAAC
>PKXE01000184.1:4548-15918 GCA_003132265.1 Candidatus Dormiibacterota bacterium
GGCAGACCGCGGGCGGCCCGGTGCCCCGCTCGGCGGTGCCGCAGCGGCCGCACACCCATTGGTGGCGGCAGAGGTACGTGACAAGGCCAGCGCGGGAGAGGCGCCCCGCCAGCTTGCCGTTGCAGACGACGGGCAGCGACAGGAGCCGCTGGTGCAGCAGCAGCTCCGCCGCCTCCGCCACTGTGCTCTCCTCGTCGATCGTCCGCGCCGGGCGGGTCATGACCTCGGCGACGGTGCGGCTACCCCGGCCGCTCAGGTCGGCTGCACCCACTGTGCCCACCACCTGCATGTGGTCGTTAACCACCGGAAGGCCGGCGAGGTGGCGCCGCCGCAGCTCACCGGCGGCCGTAGCAGCGCGGGCAGTGGGGTGGATCGTGACGACGTCGCGGCTCATCATCGCCCGGACCCTCGGTGCCGTCTGGCTCGAGCTCACTGCCGTTCCTCCTGGCTGACGCTGCCACCCGGGTAGAGATCGCTGAAGCTGAGTGTAGGAGCCGCGCCGACGTGGGGGCACCGTGAAATCGCGCGGGTGGTGACCGCCGTCTCTTCCTGATAGCTCTTGATCATCTCTTCGACCTGCCNNCTCTCACCACCTCCGCCATCGCCGGTGCCCGATCGGACACCGGCGATGCCTGGACTTGGCCGCCATGGCCGGCATACCAGCCTCCCGAGCGGAATCGCCGCACTCCGCATCTTGGGCCGGCCTGCGTCCCAACCCTCGAGCCCCCGGCCGATGGCCTGCTCTCAGTGGAGATAACTGGACAACCTATGCTCGTACCCGTGAACTCATCCGCCAAGCGCTCGAACTCGAATACTTGCCAAGGAGAAGGTCGCGGGTTCGACCCCCGTCTCTTGCTGTACTGAGATCCGCAAGAGCTGACTCCCTCCCCCCAGTAAGGCTGGTCTCGATCCCCATGCACATCGGCCATCGTGTGGAGTCCAAGTGATCATGCAAGTCGCTCCAGCCACAAACTGAAACTGGAGGGATGGACCCACGCAGGACGGACCTGCCGTAGCTAGAATCCGGTGTCGGAGTCAGGGGGACCGCGCTGGGAGGTGAGAACACTGTGGCCATTGAGGACGGCGGGACGGAAAATCTCGCTTGGAAGCGGTACGGACGGGCAGTGATTCAAGCGATGGTGGAGGTCACGGCTGAGGTCCCGGAGGAGTCCCATGCCCTCTTACTGGAGACCGCTGACTACTGGCTCTCCTTAGGGCTCGCGATCGGAGTCCAGAGGCCAGATGAGGCTTTGCGTTTGCTGGACCTTATCGAGGCAGAGGTGACTGGCCAGAGTGAACTCGCTGGGGATGCGGCGGCCTTCTGTGCAGAGGCCCTGGGATGAGGAGCCGCAGCCTCGTCTCCCAGATGTACCGGGCAGCTCGGCTCGCCAACGATGTCAGCACGCTGGCATCAGGGAATCCCAACCGGATCGCCCGACGTGCCCGGAACAAGATCGTCGGGCGGGCCTTGGCCCGGGCGGGTATCTGGCACGCCCTCTGGGGCTGATCTGTTCGCCGACGCCGTGCCAGATGTATGCGGCACCGTCCTGGCTCCCGGCTGCGATGAATCGTCCATCAGGGTAGCGGAGCTGTTCATGGCCATGAGACAGGCGGTTGCCGCTGGGTAGCTTGTGGTGGTAGCGTCGACGAACAGGCGTTCGCCAGAGTGATACCCAATCCCGGGCAACCCTGAACACAATTCAATACCGGGCGCGTCGCCTTAATGCGCGGGAGACGGGAAACGCCATTAGGAGCGGTAAGACCGCTTCGGTGGCCAGCTCCGCTGAAGCAGGAACCGGGATCGCCCCGGAGCCCACCGACCCGAGCGGTGGGCTCAACTTCGGCACGGCTCCTTATCCGCTGGGTCCGTTGTTCAGGAACGGTTTCCCTAGCTCGACGACACTGAGTTGGTGGGCCCGGTGAGCTGGCCCTGCGCCTGGCCGGTAGTGGGATGCCACAGATCGACCGCGTAGGTTGCTGACAAAACCGGAGCCGATGGCGGGGCTAACAGGGTCGGTTCCCCGCCGGTGGCGAGCTCTCGGCCCTCAGGGACCAGGCGACTCCGTTCAGCGACCCGCCAACAAAGCCACCACCCACCCGAATGGTGGAGACGACGCTGGTGGGCGAGGTTCGCGGCAGCGCGTGATGGCCGCCTTTGCCGAAGCAGACTGAGGGACCAACCTAGGCCTTGGTGGGCGCCGCGGCGGTTGGAACGGTGTGGATCAGCCCGGCCAGTCCCAGGCAGCCAATCGCCGCCAGGAGCCGTCCCCGCCTCCCATGCCACCCATCACCGCTTCGCACGGGGGCAGTGTAGGAGCGGCGAAGTGGTCCTCGCAGCGACGCCGCATCAGCTCGCTGGCCCTTGGCGGGGAGACCCAGGCCCTGGCCTCTCAGGATGCCGACCATGGGGCCGAAACTCCGCGGTGGTCCAGCCCCGCGCTGCCTCGATGGATCTCCTGATGCCTTGCGCGGAATCGGATATCCTGAGAACCTGCCGACTTCGGCAGGGGGTCGGCCGGCAAGAGGGTGCAGCGCCATGATGGCACCGGTGACGTCGCCGAAGGTGATCCGCCGGGTCAAGCTGACGATGCTCTGGGGCGTCGCGCTGCTGTGGCTCCTTGATGCGGCGCTTCAGGCCCAGCCGCGGATGTTCACGCTGGATTTTGTCAGCAACATCATGAAGCCGTCGATCGCCATTTCCCCTTCGTTCCTGAGCGCCCTCTCGACCTGGACGCTACAGATGGTGAGCGCCCACATTGCTCTGTGGAACTGGCTGTTCGCGCTTACTCAGTTGGCCATCGCCGTGTCTCTGATCGTGGGCTTGCTCCGGCACCATCCGCGGTTGATCAGAGCTGGCCTATTGCTCTCGATCATCTGGGGTCTTTCGGTGTGGGTGTTCGGTGAAGGAACGAGCGGGGTTTTCACCGGCAACGGGACGCTCTTCACTGGAGCCCCCGGATCTGTCCTGCTCTACGTGGTGATCGCGGCGTTCTATTTCCTGCCGGACCGCTGGTGGCAGCTCTCGGCGAGATTCTGTCTGCCCCGGGACCTGCTCGCGCTGGTGTTTTTGTACGGTGCGGTGGCCCAGATCGCGACCCCCGGGTTCTGGGGTTCCCGAGGCATTGCCGTGCTGATCGAGGGGCAGGCGAGCATGGCGCCCTCTTGGATGGTCTCTTCGATGACTCCGCTCGTGACCTTCACGCACGCCTACCCTGCCCTCTCGAACGCCGTCCTGGCGGCGGCGCTGCTGGCGGTTGGAGGCCTGCTCTTCGGGCGAGCCCCCAAGACCTTCGGCTTCGTACTCCTGGGCATATCCCTCTTGTTCATGTGGTACTGGGGCCAAGCCTTCGGTGGAATCTTCTCGGGCATGGGAACCGACCCCAGCACCCCTCCAGTGCTGGTTCTGTTGGCTATTCCCGCCGCGGTGACGTGGCAAGCGCGGCGCCGCGTGGCGGCTCAGGATGCCGGGCTTGAGGGCCCTGCCGGTTGGCGCGCCGAAGCTGCGAGGGCGCCTCAGAACTCGGCGCTGGCTGACGGTCGGCGGGGGTGACTGTCTAAGGAAACCTGCGAGAAGCGCACTCGTCCAGTGTCATCAGCGCGGTGATAGCGGCAGCCCAGCTCCAGCCAGCGAGGTCAAGGAAATGGGGATGAAGCTGGCGATTCCCAGCTTTTGGGCAGCCCGCCAGAGAGTCGAATTGGCGCTCGCACGATTGCCGGCGGCCCATCCCGCTAGCCGCTGGAACGTGGTGATGCGACTCTGATCTCCTGGGTGGTGCAGCAGATCATCTTCGACCTCCATTGCCGGCTGGACATCCTCCTGGGCCCACACCCCGAGGCAACTGACCGCGTAGTTCAGGTGCAGGCTCCGAAGAGAACTGGGGACCGCGTACAAGGTGAGCTCCCAGACCGCACTGTCCGTATCCGGAGTGCAGGCACGGGCGGCAGTTTGGGCTGCTTTCTCGGCCCGGGCCGTCGACTCGGAGCCGCGCACCACTCCCTGCCAGGCTGAGATGGCGGCCGATGCCCTGCTATTGCACCCCGCCAAGTCCGAGCGGAGAGTCCGCACCATCGTCGTGAAATCAGTCCGTTTCTGGATGGCGGTTGGGCGGTTGCTGAAGACGGCGACGGCAGTCACGGTCCCCAGCGCGACCAAGATCACCGCCGCTGCCACCAACCGGTACCGGACCCGGGGTCTGCCGGTCCTCCCGGGACTCGAACCGGGCCCCGGGGAAGCAGGCGACCGCATCGGCTCTGAGCTCACGGCACACTCCCGGTGAATGAGCGGTCGGGTCCGACTGGGACCGCGCCCCGGGCGGTGGCTGCCCTCCGACCGTCTTGGCACATGGCAGCTCGTTTCCTGGAGCTACTCCGCGAAGTCGGGAAGTGCCCGAGCGCGCGCCGCCGATGCCACGGCTGGGCGAAGCGATGCCGGGGGAGCTTGCGAACCTTCGAACCGTCGCAGCCGTGAACTATTCCACACCACGAACGCCGACGACAGGGCCATCGCACCACCTGCGATCAGCGGATCGAGTCGGCCCAAGGCGGCCAGCGGGATGGCCACCACGTTGTAGCCGAAGGCCCAGACCAGGTTGCCCCGAATGGTTCGGATGGTTCTTCGCGCCAGCCGGAGAGCATCGGGAACCACGCTGAGGTCATCTCGAACCAAGATCAGGTCGGCCGCGTTGATGGCAACGTCGGTACCGGAACCTATCGCCAGGCCGAGATCGGCCCTCACGAGGGCTGGACCATCATTGACCCCGTCACCAACCATGGCCACGGAGTGCCCCTGCGCCTGCAGTTCCCGGATGATCCGGACCTTCTCGGACGGGAGGGCGCCCGCCACCACGTCACGGATCCCGACCTCAGCCGCGACTGCCCGGGCGGTCGCCTCATTGTCCCCCGTCACCAGGATGCAACGGAGGCCGAGCCGCTGCAGCTCCTGGACCGCTGGTGCGGCCGATGGCTTTAGGACATCGGCGACCGCCGCCGCCCCGATGGTCTGGCCGTCCCGCGCCACCAGCACCGCAGTGTGGCTCATCACTTCCCAGGCCCGACAGCGGGCGGCAACCTCCTTCGGAACGCTCACCCCGCGCTCGGCGAGGAGTTGGGGTCTGCCCACTAGGATCTGGTGACCGTCGACGACCCCACTGGCGCCGAGCCCCGGAAGGCTGAGGAATTCAGTCGGTTGAGGCAGCTCCGGGAACTCGCGGTGGGCGGCGGCCGCGAGCGCTGAAGCGACCGCGTGCTCGCTGGCCTGCTCCAGTGCTCCGACATCGTGCAGCAGGCTGGAGCGCTCCACCCCGGGCACCATCTCCAGGCCGGCCAATTCCATCTTGCCCTGGGTGACCGTCCCGGTCTTGTCCAGAACCACCGTGTCTACCGTTCTCGACGTCTCCAGCCCCTGGTGGCCCTTGAAGAAGATCCCCAGCTGGGCCCCCCGCCCGGAGGCAACTCGCAGAGCCGCCGGAGTGGCGAGCCCGAGGGCGCAGGGGCAAGCNNACCGTCGGGACGAAAACCCCGGAGATCCGGTCAGCCAAGCGCTGCACCGAAGCCTTCTGGACCTGCGCTTGCTCGACCAGTTCCATCATGTGGGCCAGTTGGGTGTCGCCACCGACCTTGGTGGCCCGGACGATCAGCCGGCCGGTCACGACCACGGTCCCACCCAGGACCTGGTGGCCGTCGCCGACGTCGATCGGTACCGACTCTCCGGTCATCGAACTGCAATCGACGGCCGACCGGCCCAGGACCACCTGCCCGTCGGTGGCGATCGTCTCGCCGGGCCGGACGATGAACCGGTCGCCGATCCGTAGCTGGCCGATCGGCAGGCGCCGCTCGGAATCGTCGTCTTGGAGGATCGCCACGTCCTTTGCGCCCACGGCCGCCAGCGCCCGGAGCGCGTTGCCCGCCCGCCGACGGGCCAGCGCCTCGAAGAAGCGGCCAGCGAGCAGGAAGGTGGTGACCCCGGCGGCAACATCGAGATAGAGGGCTCCGCCGCCCTGATGCAGCAGGACGTAGAGCCCGGACCGACCCGGCTCGCTGAAGTCCCTGAAGAACATCGCATAGAGCGACCAGCTGGTGGCGGCGATGATCCCCATCGAGACCAGGGTGTCCATCGTGGAGGAGCCGTGCCTCGCAGCTCGGACGGCGGCCCGGTGGAACGGCCAAGCGGCCCAGACCACGACCGGGGCGCCCATGGCGATGAACAGCCACTGCCAGCCGGGAAACCGGAGCCAGGGCAGCAGCGAGAAGGCGGTGGACCACTCGCCGAGGGGCATGAAGAGCAGCGCGGCGACCAGCAGCCGCCGGCCCAGATAGCGCACCCGCCGGTCGTCTTCGGCGGCGTCATCGGCGGCGCTGTGGCTGGTTCCGGTCAGCTCCGCCCCATATCCCACCGCCTCCACCCGCTTTATCAGCAGCTGGACTGGGACCTCAGAGAACAGCGAAATAGTCGCCCGCTCCGAGGCGTAATTCACCTGGGCGCTCACGTGATCAAGCTGGTTGAGGCTCCTCTCGATCTTGGCGGCGCAGGCACCACAGCTCATTCCNNGACCCCGGCGCCGCGGGGCTCATCCCGGGCGCATCCCTGGGCTGCCGGTCGGCCCCCGCTGGGGATGGCTCATTTGCGAGAGCGGTCGCAGGCCGACCTCCGCTGCTCCCTGCGCGACCCTTCATGAAGGTCTTGCCCGAGCGTTCACCTTCCAGGGGGAGGGCTCGGGCAACGCCTGGGGGCAGCGAATCTCGACCGCGGTCCGGATCGCGGACTCGGCCCCGTGACGAACGGAGTGGCCACCGGCTTTACCGATCACGAGGAGATCTACTCTAACGAGGGGCGACTTGGGCGGTGGAGGGGGAGCCGAGTTCCCGGCAGCAGTGCCGGCCATCGCCCCTGGTCCCTGATGCTGTGGCCCCCCGCGGCCAGCCCGACCCTAGGCCCTCAGCTCGGGGCGGAGAGCTTCAACCGAACAACTGGGGCCACTGGGTGAGCGTGAGCATGAGCATCATCGAAAACGCAATGGTCAAGTCGCCGTTGGTGCCTAGCACCCGCAGTGACGGGCGGTCGTCCCGGCTGCTGACGCCGTTCTGGGAGGTGCGGCGCGACTGGCGCAGGGTGCCCGCTATGAAGGCGAGATAGAGAACCAGACAGCTGATGGTGATTGCCGCAACGTTGGTGGCTGAAAACATGTAAGCCATGGAAGCGTTGATGAAGAGATGCCAGAGCTCACTCCGGCGGTCGCAGGAACTCCACCTGACGATGATACGAACCAGGAAAATCACAGCAAACAAGCTGAAGGCGATGATGTACGCCACCAAGGGACCGATGGATGTGAGGGTGCCAATCATCAACAAGGCCATGCCGATCATGCCCAGGGCGTGGACTGTGTGCCCTAACAAATCGGGCAGTGCATGGTAGCTGGCGATGTGTCCGCGCTGGATGTACCGCAACGTGAAGATGAACAGCACGTACGCGGAGAGAATGATCACCAGGATCAGCGCCAGCTCGATGACCGGAGGTCCGATCTGTGCGCGCGAAGATGGGACCGAACTTGCACATCCCGGCATAACCATGCCGGGCATGCACTCGGCCTTCATCGATCACCTCTCCAGAATCGGTGCAAGCTCCCTCGACGTCAGCACTTCGATGTGACCATCGTGGTAGAGCATCGCAACGCCGCCTCTACCCGACTCGGCGGTGGAATGATAGGCGCCAGACGCTGGCCTTTCGCCTCGGCTCTGCGAATTGGGGCCCGTAGTAGTATGGCGGCTGTCAGCGGGGGGACAGTCTGGGGACCGGGGACCGAAATGCCTGGGATGGGGAGCTACGGGACAGAGACCATCGGGGGCTTTTACCCGTACCTCTTTATCGATCTACTAATCATCGTGGCGCTGGCCTGGGTCTGCTTTGGGGCGCAGGTCGGTTTTCGCTTCCTGGATGAGCGTGAGGGGATCGTCAGACGGGTGGCGGGGGCAGCCCTGGCCGTTCTTCCCCCCGTCATCCCGGCGAGGCTCTTCCTGCGTCGGGCAATTGGGGTCATCTGGATCGCTGACGGGCTCCTCCAGGCCCAGCCTGCCATGCCCGGGGGCTTCGCCAGGACCATCGTGGCGCCCCTGGCAGCTGGTCAGCCGCACTGGCTGGCCAACCTGCTGAACTGGGAGGTCTATTTCTGGCAGGCTCACCCGCTGGACCTGGCGGTGGCGACCGTGTTCATCCAAGTCGGTCTTGGAGTGGCCATCCTGGCTGGCGGGGATTCGCCGCTCGGTAAGGCTGGCCTGTGGGCCTCGATCGCGTGGGGGCTCTTCGTCTGGGTGGGAGGGGAGGGGCTGGGAGGCATTCTGATCATGGGCACCACCGAGCTGATGGGTTCCCCTGGGGCGGTGCTGGTCTACGTCGCCGCCGCTGGCCTGCTGCTCGCCCCGGTCCGAATTTGGGAGCGGGGCCGCGTTTACCGCGGCATCCGCGTTGGGGTGGGCGCGGTCCTCCTGTTCGGGGCGGTCCTGCAGGCCATCCCCGCGGAGGGCTTCTGGACCGGGAGCGGCCTCAGCGCGATGTTCTTTGCCATGGCGCGGGTGCCCCAGCCGGGATTCCTCTCGGCCCCGGTGTTCGCAGCCGCTCACTTGGCCCAATCCCAACCGGTCCTCTTGAACTCGCTGTTCATCGCGGTCATGGCACTGATCGGGGCGGGTCTGGTCTCAGGCCGGGCTCCCAGGCGGTGGACCGTAGCGGCGCTGGCCTGGCTGGTGATCAGCTGGTGGATCGGGCAGGACTTCGGAGCCGTGGGCAGCCGGACGGCCACCGATCCCAACCTCTCGCCCCTACTGGGGGTGATGCTCCTCTGTGCCTGGATCGGGACCCCGCGCGAGCCTGTGCCTGCTCGGGGGGAGAAGTTCCCCGCCCCGGTGGGCGCCCTCCGGCGAACGCTGGCGCTGGGCGGGCTGCTCGCCATCGGCGTGGTGATGGTGCCGGTCATGCTCGGGCTTCCTGTGGCGGCGCGGCAGTCGGCTACCATCGAAGCCCTGAATACCGGCGGGCTCTCCCCCATGATTAACCAGAGCGTGCCCGACCTGACCCTGATCAACCAGGATGGTCGGACGGTCGACCTCCGCCAGTGGTCCCGCAAGGCGCTGGTGATCACCTTCCTGGACCCCGTGTGCTTCGATGAGTGCCCGATCATGGCCGAGCAACTGGCGGCGGCCGATCGGCAACTCGGCCCGCTGGCCAAGAACGTGGAGTTCGTCGCCATCGTGGCCAACCCGATCTACCGCAGTGTCTCCGCGGTGCGGGCCTTCGACGCCGACCTGCTCTTGAACCGCCTGCCCAACTGGCAGTACCTGACCGGCTCACTGCCTCAATTGGAGCGAGTCTGGGGTGATTTCTCGGTACCAATCGAGGTGCCGCGGTTGCAGATGATTGACCATCCCACAGTGCTCTACTTCGTCAAGCCAGGTGGACAGGAGGTCAGCCTGGCGCAGGACTCAGCGCTCAGCGACGCCAGCGTCATCACCTCCTACGTGTCGCTGATCGACGAGCAGCTTCGGACCATCATTTCTCAGTGACTGCGCGCGGAGCCAGCCCGCGTTGGCGGACGTGGGGACCGCTGCTCGCTCTCGCCGCGATTGCTCTCTTTGCGGTGGCTTTTGGCATCACCGAACTTCCGTTAGCCCCGGTCGCGCCCACCAGTTCACCCATCCCTGACACCACGGCGGGACGGCTGGTGCGACAGATCGAAATGGTCAACTACCCCACGAGTCAGGTGGGCTGGGCGGTGGTTCCCTCCCGTCCGTACTGGCGGTTGGTGCACACCATCGACGGCGGACGCCGATGGCTGGACGTGACTCCCCCCGGGAGTGCGAGCAACGGCGGGATCGCGGTGACGGTGATGGGCTCATCGACGGCGGCGGTCGTCTTCCTCGCTTTCCAATACATTCGGAACTCCACCTTCGCCATCACCAGTGACGGGGGGGCCGATTGGACCGCCGGGGTCCTGCCCAATGCTGTCTCCGCTGGGCCGGATCCGATCTTCGCGCTCAATTCCAGGCACGTCTGGGCCGTCCTCGGTAACGGCACCGTCCTCGCCAGCTCCAACGGCGGCCAACGCTGGGCCCCCGTGGCCCTGCCGACGATGACATCTGGCAGCTGTTCACCCACCTCGGTCTGGTTCACCTCACCCAGCAGCGGCTGGGTGACCGGTAAGTGCGCGGGAGTGGCCGCGTTGTGGCACAGCGCCGATGCCGGCAGCTCCTGGCAAGCGGTCGTGCTACCGGGCAGTTATGCCAGTTCCGCCAAGGTTTCAGTGGCGCCGCCTCAGGCCACCGCGTCGGGGGGCGCTCTCACCACCGCGGCGACCTCTGGGCACGGCACTGCGTCGCTGCGGGTCTTTGATAACTCGTCCGGCAGTTGGGTCTCCCCTCCAGCGGTGGCGCTGCCCGCCGGACGTGTGTTGGTGTCGTTCGAAGACCCCTCCCACGGATGGGTGCTCGATGCACCGCGCGCCAAGGGGGCCTTGGCCCTCGCCTACTACACTTCGAATGGGGGCATCAATTGGTCCTTGCGCACCACTCCGATTGCGGCCGGGGAGGTCACGGGACTTGACCTGGTCTCCCCGGAGAGCGTCGTGGCGCTGGCCCAGGCCGGACGGGAGAAGGATCTCTGGAGCTCCGCAGATGCCGGGGTACATTGGACGCGGGCCAAGATGGTGATATTCAATGGGCCGGTCCCCCGGGTCAACGGCATCGTCGGCTGACGGCCGCCCGAGTCACAAGGCCGCTCTGTTCAGCCGCCTGGGGCAGCCGCCCAGACCAGGGCGCGGACCCAGAGGTAGCGCAACCTAACCCTGTCGTTACTCCTCCGCGCCGGGCGGCTCGGGCAAGCCACGGGTGGGCCGGGCTCCAACCAGCAACCTGATCGGGCGATCCACCGCGAGATAGTCCCAGGCCCAGTTCAGCAGGGTGAGGAGCCGTGCCCTGAAGGTGAGGATGTTGACCAGGTGCACCACCAGCCAGATCACCCATCCGATGAAGCCGCTGAACTGGAATGGTCCAATCTGCGCGATCCCAGAGTTACGTCCAACGGTGGCCATGATTCCCCGATCGTGATACTGGAACTCGGCCACATCCCGGCCCTCGGTCATGGCGAGGATGTTGCTCCCCACCAGGCGTGCCTCTTGGATGGCCACCTGGGCCAGCATCGGCAGATTGTCCAGGCCGGCGAGGTCGCCGACCACCATCACCTCAGGATGTCCCGCCAGCTGCAGCGACCGGCAGACGGGAACCCGCCCGCTCCGGTCTGGTTTGACCCCAAGCTTGGTCCCTAACGGAGCGCCCCGAACCCCGGCGGTCCACACCACTGAGGAGGTGGACAGAACGCGGCCATCC
>PKXE01000184.1:16031-18167 GCA_003132265.1 Candidatus Dormiibacterota bacterium
CGGCGCTCGGGGTCAGGCTCCCAACTGGCCATCTCGAAACGCGGGAGGACCCAGTTGCGTAAGGCCAAGGCATCGGGGAGGTTCTTCAGTGCCAGGGAGTGCTGTCTCAGTGTCTCGTTGCCAAAGTAGTTGCTCACGCTGCCGGCGGCGACGACCAGGTAGTCGTAGGAGATCTGGCCCTCGTCGGTCTCGATGAACCTGTGCTCCAGGTCGACGTCGACCACCTCGGCCAGCCTGAAAACACAGTTGGGGATTCGACGAACCAACTTGCGCACCGGTTGCGCGATCTCGGAGGGGTTCAGCAGCGACGACGCCACCTGGTAAAGGAGGGGAGTGAAGAGGTGGTAGTTGCGCTGATCTACCAAGATCACGTCCACTGGTGCCCGCTTCAGGCTCCGGGCCAAGGTCAGGCCGGCGAACCCGGCCCCGACGACCACTACCCGGGCCCGGGTGGGCGTCGTCGGTACCGCCTCGGTGGCGGTGCCGGCGGTGGCCTGCTTGCGGCCCATCCTCGTCATCTCCTCGAGATTACGTGAGCAGCGCTTGAATTGAAGGTAATCCCTGGCCACTCAGCCAGCAGGTCGGGCACGAAGCCGGCCTTCCGGGCCGTATCTGTCCGGCCGCTATATGCGAGCCGCCCCCCGGTCAGCGGACCGGGGGGCGGAGGGAAGCGTCAGCATCACGGGGAGTCGGCGATCAGCCGGCCGGGCCAGTGCTCAGGGTCACGTTGCCGGTGTGGCTGTTGCCGGAGGAGTCAACCCAGGTCAAGGAGATGCTCTGGCCGGGGTGGGCGCCGGCCAGCGCTGACTCGAGGGTGGCCGGCGAGCTGATGGTCGCGCCGTTGGCACTCGTGATGACATCACCCGCCACGAGTCCGGCGGACTGTGCCGCGGTGTGGGGGACGACGTTGATGATCAGCGCTCCTGAGCTGACGGGTGGGGTGGACTGGTTGAACCCGCCAAAGCCGCCGCCGCCAGCGTTGCTGGCGTCCTGGACGTCAACTCCGAGGAAGGCGGGAAGACCGATGTGGACGGTGGCACTGCCCTGCCCCTGCTGGATCTCGGTGGCGATCGACAGAGCCGTGTCGATGGGAATCGCGAACCCAACCGTGGAGGGCGTCTGGCCCGTGTTGGAGGAGGCGGCCGCGGTGTTCATCCCGATCACCTCGCCGGCGGAGTTGGCCAGCGGGCCGCCAGAGTTGCCGGGACTGAGAGGCGCGTCGGTCTGCAGCAGGCCGGTCAGGTTCTCGCTGCCACCTCCGCCTTGGTCACTGGCCGTGATCGAGCGGTTGAGGGCGGTGATGGTCCCGCTGGTGACGGTCGGCTTGCCGGGCAGGTCCAGAGCATTGCCGATGGCGACGACGGGAAGGCCCACTGAGATGTTGGACGAGTTGCCGACCCTGACTGTCTGCAGCCCCGAGGCGTCCTCGAGCTGGAGCAGCGCGACGTCCGAGCTGGGGTCATAGCCGACCACCTTGGCGGTGTATTTGGTGCCCGCCCCATCCACTTGCGCNNGTGACGACGATGCCGGTGCCCGCAGCGGTTGCGTTCTGATAGCCATCGACCGCGGTGATGTCGACCACCCCCGGCTCGACCTTAGCGGTCACGGCCGCCACGTTCAGAGTTCCCGACTTGGCTGTCACGCCCGAGGACGCCACCGGCTTGGGGATAGGCTGGGAGGCTTGCTGGCTTCCGGACGAGTTACCGATCTGGTGACCGGCGAGGCCAACCCCGACCAGGACCGCCAGGGCGGCTCCGGCAGCAGCGAGGCGCTTGCCCCACCCGGGGCCGCCCTGGCGGGGGGCCCTGAAGTCGCCCACCACCTGGGTCGGTTCTGAGCCGCCCGGGGGCGGCAAGAACGGTCCGGCCAGCTCGGGGGCGGGCACCTCACCGGCCATCGGGTCCGTGGCCGTTGGCTCTGGAGGAGGACTTGATTGAGACGAGCCGGGAGCGGCCGACGGCGGCTCGGGGTCCGGGCTCTCGATCTGGGGGTCGGGGTTGCTGTCCACTGCTCTGGCACCTATGTTGCGCGCGTCCCGCCTTTGGTCTTGGGTGGGGACGTCGCTCGGTTGCTCTGCGCTCAGACCCTGACTGTGCGCTGCCCCGCTTGGATTAGTGTGAGAGAAACCTGAGAAGA
>PKXE01000108.1 GCA_003132265.1 Candidatus Dormiibacterota bacterium
ACGACCAGGGCGCGCTCAAAGTTTTCCAGTTCAGTCGAACTCATAATGTTTCCCTGTTAGGATACGGTTCCCACGGCGAGTCCCCCTCTCCGACCGTGTCACCGGGGGCGCAGCCACGCGGAGACCTCGGCCATGATCTTCCTCAGCGAGCTCCTGCGCGCCACCGTCGTTGACGTGCGCCAGCACACGGTGGGAACCGTGCGTGACCTGGTGGCCCGGATGGGAGAACCCTATCCCCGGGTGACCGCCCTGGTGGTGAGCCACCGCGGCCATGAAGCCCTGATCGTCCCCTGGAACGCGGTGCGCCAGTACACCGAGCGGGAGGTCAGCCTTCGGGAGCCCGAGGCGGAGCTCGGCAAGCACGAGCCGGGCGAGGACGAGCTCTACCTCAGCCGGGATGTCTTGGACAAGCAGCTGATCGACACCGATGGCCGTCGAGTGGTTCGGGTCAACGACCTCCAGCTGACTAACGTTGGCGGCAAGCTGCTGGTGGTTGGGGTGGATATCGGCGGCCGGGGCCTCCTGCGCCGGCTGGGGGTGGAGGAGCTGGGCAAGCGGGTCGCCAGAATGCTGCACCGGGACTGGGCCCAGAAGTTCATTGCCTGGGACACCGTGGAGACCCTGCGCGGTGATGGCCGCAACCTGCGGCTGCGGATGTCCTACAAGAAGCTGGCCCGGCTCCACCCCGCCGACATCGCCGACATCGTCGAGCAGNNGAGACCGCGGCCGACACCTTGGAGGAGACCGACGAGACGATCCAGGCTCAGATCCTGGAGCGACTCTCACTGGAGCGGGCCGCCGACATCCTGGAGGCCATGGCTCCCGATGAGGCCGCCGATCTCCTGGCGGACCTTCCCCCCGAGCGCCGGGCCGAGCTGATCGCGGCGATGCAGGCCGAGGAGGCGGGCAACGTCCAGGAGTTGCTGGCCTACGAGGAGGACACGGCGGGGGGGCTGATGACTCCGGAGTATGTGGCCATCCCCCAGCGCCTGACGGCGGCCCAGGCGATCGAGAGGATCCGCGAGCTGGAGCCCGAGGCGGAATCGATCTACTACATCTTCGTCATCGACGGCCAAGAGCGCCTGCGCGGCGTGCTGAGCCTGCGAGACCTGATCATCGCCAGCCCTGAAACCTTGGTCTCCCAGTTCATGATCCGCAAGGTGATCTCGGTACCACTGAACGCTTCGCCAGACGAGGTGGCCTCGCTGCTGGCCAAGTACAACCTGCTCGCCGTCCCGGTGGTCGACGGACAGGACCGGATCCAGGGCATCGTCACCGTCGATGACGTGCTCGCTGAAGTCCTGCCGCCCCACCTTCGGCGGCGGGTGAGGCCCGGGGCATGATGGCGTTCGCCGGGAGGGGGCTGACCCGAGTCGGTGCCCGGCCGCGCGCGCCCAGGCGTCGTGATGAACCTCCGTCACGAATCTGGGGGCATAGCCCCCGACAAGCCGGATGCCCGGGCCCCCTCCGCGGCTGAGGGGAGAAACCGTCGGAGTCTGACTCCGTTGGTCCGCTGGCCGCGCCGGTCGGGTCCCCGGCGCCCCCCGACCCTGCCCCGGCGCCTTCGGCCGCGGCGGCTGCCGCGGCTCTGGCGCTTCTTCGCCATCCTCGGCCCCGGCCTGATCGCCGCCAACGCCGGCAACGACGCCGGTGGAATCGCGACCTACTCCCAGGCAGGAGCCCAGACCGGCTACGAGCTGCTCTGGGCGCTGCTGCTGATCGTCGTGGCCGTGATCGTCGTCCAGGAGATGGCGGCCCGGCTTGGGGTCAGCACCGGCAAGGGCCTGATGGCGCTGATTCGCGAGGAGTTCGGTGTGCGTTGGGCCCTCCTCGCCGCGGCGGTGGTGCTCGTGGCCAACGGCGGCACGACGATCGCCGAGTTCGCCGGCGTGGCAGCCGCGCTGCAGCTGTTCGGCCTGCCCCCAGAGCTGAGTGCGCCCCTCACCGGCGGGCTCTTGGGCTGGCTAGTGCTGCGCTCCAACTACGCCCGGGTGGAGCGCGTGTTCCTGGGCATGGGCGCTGTCTTCGTCGCCTACATCATCACGGTGTTCGTGGTCCATCCCAATTGGGGGCAGGCGGTCCACGACACCTTCGTGCCCACCTTCTCGGGTAGCGGCACCTTCGTGTTCCTGCTGATCGCGTTCATCGGTACCTCAGTGACGCCGTACATGCAGCTCTACCTGCAGTCAGCGGTCGCGGACAAAGGTACCTCTGACGCCGACTACGGATACGTCCGGGCGGAGGTGATTGCCAGCAGCATCTTGGCCGATGTGGTGGTCGCCTGCATCGTCATCACCGCGGCCGCCACCCTACACGCGCACGGAATCATCAACATAACCACCCCCGAGCAAGCGGCCCACGCCTTGAGCCCGCTGGTCGGGACGGGAGCCAAGTATCTGTTTGCGGTGGGACTGCTGGGCGCGTCCCTTCTGGCAGCGGGGGTGCTCCCGCTCTCGACGGCGTTCGTGGTCGCGGAGGCCTTTGGCACCGAACGCGGGCTCTCCACGTCGGTCCACGAGGCGCCGGTCTTCTATGCAGTCTTCGTGGGGCTGCTGACGGCCGGGGGAATTTGTGTGCTGATCCCCGGCGTCAACCTGATCGCCGTCCTCATAACGACTCAGGTGGTGGATGGAATCCTCTTGCCGGTAGTGCTGGTATTCATGCTCCGACTCAGCAACAACGTGCGGTTGATGGGGAAACGCGCGAATGGACGCTTCGCGAATGTCGTGGGCGCCACCACGGCAGCGGTGCTGATCTTCCTTACTTTGGCACTTTTGTTCTACACCTTGAAGGGCGGCTGAGGGGAGACGGTCCGCTGCGCCGCGTGCCATGGCCAGACTTTTTTAGGCGTGGGCTGTGATAATTATGGCCGCTATGCGGGACAGCCGATGGGGTGGGGGGTCACCGCGCTGACTTGCACGGCACCGTCCCGGCTCTGCGGGCGAGACGTATCGACACGACTAGCGGAGGGCGGCCGTGAGTGGATTGCCATACTTCCCCATGGGGGCGATCGGGGCCCTGTTGGGGCTTGCCATTCGCGTCCGACGTGAGCACTGGTGACCCGCCGCCAGCGGATTGGTGGTGGTTGCCGCCGTGTTCGTCGGAGTCGGGTTGGAGAGGGTCTTCTGGAACTGCTCTACTCTGAGCGTGCAGCTGAGGACAGGGGAACTCGGGTTACTTTGGTTAACGGTGAGAATCGGCCTCTTGGGCCCCGTCTCGCTCAGCCTGGTTTTTCTAGCTCACGAGATGTGGCTGGCGCGTCGGCCGGGCCACGGTAGCGACGAAGGCCGATAGGCTCCGACGCGCCACCGCACCCCTTTTGGGTGCGGAGACGGTGACCGTCAGATACTCAGGTACTCCCGGCCCTGACCCCTGAAAGTGGAGCTCCGATCCGAGCCGGGGACTGCCCTGCAACGCCCGCCTGCGTTGGGCCCTGATGGCGAAAGGCGAACCGACACAGACCCTGCTCCCACGCCGGTGACGGCGATCAGTAGATAAGCGGAGCCTAAGACGTGGCCGGTCGGGCCGTCGCCGAGCGGACCGAAGCCGCTAATGGGCCGCGTGAGCTGGTTCGCGCTCTTCGCCAGATGAGTGCGGATGCTCGGTCCTCCGCATCCCGCTAGGACGCAAGCAGACCCCAGGACGGCTCCTGAGCAGCTCAGCCGAACGTGGGCGGTCCGTCCCCTGGGCCGGCACCCAGTATCAGAGTTGTGAATCTGGATCACCACCCGACTGGTGCACGGCTCAAGCAACCAAAGTGGTGTCGGTCTATCGGATGTACGGTTCCCCGAACCTCGGATCCGGCGCGGTCCATGTGTCTACGTCTTGGCCTCGATCAAGCCCTGCACGCCGAATGCTGAAATCGCCGCGCGTGCCGCAGCGCTACCGTGGACCATGGCCTGGTCNNACCGACGGAGCCTCGGCGACTGGGAATTCCCTGGCATTGCTGGCGGAAACGGCTGCCGCTCCGCGCGAGCCTAGCTTGAGAATCACGGTCCAGAGGTTCCAGCGTTCAAGCGCTTCATAGGCGACATCGATAGGGTCGGACCGTGGGGTTGGTACGAGCGCCCTCAGCTCCGCCTCATCGACGAAGAGCATGTCCGTGCGGTGCAGCAGTGTCTCCAGCTCGGTGCGGTCGCCGGCGATGAAGTCCCGCATGGTGTCGAGGGCCACCACGTGCGCTCCCGGACACTGCTCTAGGACTTGGAGTTGGCGCGCGGGGGGCATCGACCCGAGGAAGAGGATCTCGCTATCGCGGGCTGCGGCCGGGAGCTCTGGGCGCCAGTCGAGATAGACCCCTAGCCGCTGCTCTTCTGCCACCGGGACCGCGTGGAGCGGGTGGTGCTCAGCTCGCCAGCGGTAGGAGGCACCCGGGAGCTGAGCCACCGCCGACCGGTCGATGTTCGCCGCGTCGAGGATCTCCAGCAGGGGACCGCCATCGGCGCCGACCGCGGCCGCTACCCGGACCTGCGTGAGGGGACGGGCCGCCAGCGAGAAGTAGAGGGCTGAACCACCCGGCAGTTCGCGTCTTCGGCCAGCCTGGGTCGTCAGATCGTCGAAAGCCAAGGTGCCGGCGGCGGTGATCGCCCAGGCCGAGCCGCCGCCCACGGCCTCCTTAGGGGGAGGGGAAGAGCGGGATGACAGGGGCCAAACCTCGGCAGCGCTCGTCCTGGGCGGCTCGCATCAGCCGGGCCTGGACTTGAAAGAGGATCCGGCCCACGTGGTCCGGGTCGCGACTTTGACCCAGCGCCAACCGCAACCCCGGGTCGAGCGAACTGGTCAGGGCCACCACCTCATCGAAGACCCAGCCCGCGACCGCTTGGCTCGATTGCAATCGGCAGCGTTCGACGTGCTCCAGCAGGACGTCGGAGGCCACCAGCCTTTGCTGGGGAGTCCGCCGGTGTCGGGAGCGAAAGGTGAGCTGGGCCCTAGCGGCGGCGATCTGGAGCGCAGTCACCTCATAGGGGTTCGTGTAGGCGGCTCCCCGCGACATGGGCGCCATCATACGCAGGCTCCACTTGGCCTATCCTCAGCTGCGGATGACCCATTCTGACCTGACCCCCGAAGTGCTGATTCTCAGCCAGGAGCGGTTCTCCGGCAGGCTGCTCAAGATCACGGTTGACCGAGTCCGGCTGCAATCCGGCGCGGAGGCTGAACGGGAGGTGGTGCACCATCCCGGCGGCGTCGGCGTGGTGGCGATCGCCGAGGACGGGTCGGTGCTGTTGGTTCGTCAGTACCGGCATCCCGCCCAGGAGCTCCTCTGGGAGATTCCGGCCGGCGGCCGGGAGCCGGGCGAGTCGCCGCTGGAGACCGGCCGCCGCGAGCTCTCGGAGGAGACCGGCTACGCAGCCGAGGCCTGGCTCGGGGTGGGCGCGACCTTCCTGGCCCCGGGCTACAGCACCGAACTCCTCTGGTACTTCCGGGCCACCGGGCTGACTCGGGCCGGAGAGCCCCACCCCGACCCAGATGAGGTGCTGGAGACTCGCTCCTTCACCCCATCTGAGGTGGCGGAAATGGTCTTCCGCGGCCAGCTCCGGGACGCCAAGACGCTGGCCGGGCTGGCGCTCGCGGGAGCTCTCGATCTGACCTCCTCCGGGCCAGGTGGTCCGGGCTGGGCCAGCGGCTCCCCTTGATCTCAGAGGAGCTGCGGCTCGACACCTCGGGAACCCCGATCGTCGATCTAACCGCTCACCTGCGTCGCTTCTGCGCCGGCCAAGGGGACGGCCTGGTCCAGGCGTTCGTGCCCCATGCCACCGCGGCGCTGGTCCTGATCGAATTGGGCGCTGGCAGCGACGCTGACCTCCTGACCTGGCTGGAGCGAACGCTGCCTCGTGACGCGCCCTACCGGCATCAGCACGGGCGCCGCGGCCACGGCGCTGACCACCTGCTGCCGGCGGTCCTGGGCAGCTCGGTCACCGTGCCGGTCCTGGATGGCACACCTCAACTGGGGACCTGGCAGAGCCTGGCCCTGATCGACACCAACCGGGAGAACAACCGACGCCTGGTCCGCCTCACCTTTCTGCCCGGGTAGCGCCGCCGGGGTCGGGTCGAAGCCGGACTCAGTTTTTGTCCGCGTCCGGGAGCAAGTGGCGCTGGAAGGCGGGAGGGCCGTCCAGGAACGACTTGGTCAGCCGGTCGGACTGGGTCGCCGTGGCTTGGACCTCGGAGATCCCCTCCTCGCCGAGCCGAAAGATGCCGGTCTCCGGAAAGGCGGTGAGAATCGACGCGTGGGACGAG
>PKXE01000041.1 GCA_003132265.1 Candidatus Dormiibacterota bacterium
AGGCCGGCCGGCCGGCCCAGGAGGTACCCCTGTCCGTAGGCGACTTTCAAGGCCTTCAGAGCGGCCAGCTCCGCCGAGGTCTCGATACCCTCTGCCACCACCACCGCGTCGAGGCCTGCCGCCAGCTCGACCAGGGCTCGGGTCAGAGCGCGCCGAACCGGGTCGCTCTCCAGATTGGCTATCAGGGAACGGTCCAGCTTGATGATGTCNNTGTCGTCCACCGCGAGCCGGACGCCACGGACGCGGAGGCTGCGTCGGACCTCCTCGAGCGCTCCGTAGTCAGCCACGCTGGCGTGCTCGGTAACTTCCAGCACGATTCTCTCGGCGGCGACATCGTCGAGGGCTCTCTGCAGGGCGGTCGAGCACAGGGTCTCGGGAGACACGTTGATGGCCAGAAAGGCCTCGGGCGCAATCAGCGGGAGCTTGCTCAAGGCTCGCTGTACGGCGGCCAGCTCCAGTGCAATGCCCATCCCCGCCGCGGCCGCCTCCGCGAACCACTCGTCTGGGCCACGGTGTGGGGGACCGGAGAAGCGAGCCAGCGCCTCCACTCCCGCCACGGCACCCGAGCCGAGGTCGACAATGGGTTGGACGTGGATCTCCATGCCCAGGCCGTCCAGCACCCTCTGGACCCGCTGGCGGACCTGCGCCTTCTCGCTCTCGAGCTGGCGGCGCTGCTTCCGTTCTCGGTCGACCTCGACCTGCAGATGGGCCGTGTACTCATGGAGCTGCCGGTACAGGGCTCGGGTGTGCAGCAGGTTGCGGACCCTGAGGGTGACCTCGGTGCGGTCCACCGGCTTGGTGAGGAAGTCATTGGCGCCCTCCTCCAGAGCTCGATCGCGAGACGGCCTCGCCAGATCGGCGGTCATGATCAGGATGGGCAGGAACTCCATCGGAGTCAACGCCTCCCGGATCTGGGCCATCACCTGGAATCCATCCAGCCCCGGCATGTGCAGATCGAGGAGTATTAATTGCGGTTTGCTGGCCCGGAAGAGGGCCAGGACCTCGTCAGGCTTGGTTGTGCTGACCACATCGGTGAATCCGGCCCGGGCCAGGATGGCCTCCAGGAGGCGCACATTGGCCTCGGAATCGTCTGCGATCAGGATTCTGGGATTCGGGTCAGACATTGGTTGATCGGTCCTCATGCATGGAGTGCCCAAGTAGGTTGGTCGATCGATCATGCTCTGAGATCCGAGAACGGGGTCCGGCGTTACCGAACCGTGGCTGCACAGAAGGCCCGCTGGAGCTTGGGTAGATCGCGAATGCGCCCCTCGCGGGCTAGTGGTCCGCGTGGTCGGCCGCAGCCGACTGAGGGCTTGCAGCCCGCCCCCGAGCGTCGCGGCCGCGGGGTGCCCGTTGCGCGGAGGCCCACACTGCTGTGGCTCAGCCTGCCGCTAACTGCCGAGCGATCTCCTCAAGCAGCTCAGCCGGGTGCAGAGGCTTGGCGATGAAGGCATCACAGCCAGCAGCTTCCACCGCCGCTTGGTCGGCAGGGAGGACGCTGGCGCTTACGGCGATCAGCTTGATTTCCCATGTGGAGGGGTCTGACTTGAGTTCGCGGGCTAGCTCGAGCCCGCTACCGTCGCGGAGCCTCACGTCGAGCAGGATCAGATTGGGCGCGGCTGCCGATATCCGCTCGCGCGCTTCTGCCAGACACTCGGCTGTGGAGATGCGGCAGCGGCGCCGCCCGAGGATGGCGCGAACCAGGATCATGTTCCTGGGATCGTCCTCGACTACCAGGATCGAGGGATCCTCGGGCTCAGACACGTTCCGGCTGGCGGGATGGGCTCACAGCCTGAGCCAGCCACGTGCCCAGTCCGGTGAGCGCGCCGTCGCCCTTCTCGACCACGGCCAACACCTGGCCGTTCAGCCGCCTCTTCTCCTCGGCCGTGATCCGGGCGGCGGTGATCACGATGACCGGAATGCGCGCGGTCTCCGGGTCGGCCTTAAGGCGGCCCAGCACCTCAAACCCGTCCAGGCCGGGCATCAGCAGGTCGAGCAGGATGCAGCCGGGCTTGCGCATCCGAGCCAGACGCAGCCCCGCTGCCCCGCCCGCGGCTCCCAGGAACTCGAAGCCGGATCCATGGAGGGCGGCCTCGTAAAGGCGCAGGGCGGCGGGGTCGTCGTCGATGCTCAGGACCAAGCTCTCTGCTCTGGCAGGTGCCTGGGTTACTTTGATCCGGGCCATGGCGCTCAGGAGGGCATCCCGGTTGATCGGCTTCACCAGGTAGTCCACCGCACCCAGCGCCAGGCCGAATTCTCGGTCATCGACCACCGAAACCACCAGCACCGGCACCTCCCGGGTGCGCGCGTGCGCCTTCAGACTGGTCAGAACCTGCCAGCCGTCGATACCAGTGAGCAGCACGTCGAGCAGGATCGCGTCGAAGTGGGTGGCCTCAGCGCGAGCCAGTCCAGCTTCCCCACTGGGCGCGACCTCCACCAAGTAACCGGCCCCGACGAGGTAGATCTCCAGCAGCCGGCTGACGTTGGGGTCATCCTCGATCACCAGAACTCGCTGGCAACCGCCGTCTGTGGGCTCGGCGAGCCTCGAAAGAATCGGGCTCGATCGGGTCTCGGCTGGAGGTGCCAGGCTCGGCAGGACCACTCGAAACTCGCTGCCGGACCCCAGCGCGGACTCCAGCTCCAGCCGGCCTTCGTGGAGCTCCACCAAGCGGCGTGTCAGGGCGAGGCCCAGCCCCGTCCCCTCCGTTTGAGCGCCACCGAGCTGGCCCTGGACGAAGGCCTCGAAGATTCGCTCTCGATCATTTTCCGGGATACCCGGGCCGGTGTCCGTGACCGACAAGCAGACCTCGGCCTCCCCGGCGTCCAGGCGCACCGTCACCCGCCCGGACTCGGGGGTGAACTTCAGGGCATTGGAGAGCAGGTTGTACACGACCTGCCGCACCCGGCCGGGGTCGGCCCAGGCCGTGAGCGATTCCGGCCCTTCGAGCTGGACCGTGATGTGCTTCCGCTCGGCGATCGGCCGCATCGACTCGATGGTCTGGCTGGTGATGGTGGCCAGGTCGATCTCCTCCCGGCGCAACTCGAGTCGGCCCGCCTCGACCTTTGAGAGGTCGAGAACGTCATTGATGAGGTCGAGGAGGTGCATCCCGGCGTCGCGGATGTGCCCCGCGAACTCCAGCGTGAGGGCTGGGTTGCTCGCATCCTGAGGGTCCTGTAAGAGCTCCGAGAAGCCGATCACCGNNTTCGCAGCACTGGCCTGGGCCAGGCTGGCGTTGGCCCGGCGCAGATCGTCGGTAAGCCTGGTGCGGTCGACCATGCGCAGGGTAAGGGCCCCGAACAGCTCCACCAGCGCTACATCGTCCTCAGCGAATAGGGGGTTTCCGGTCAGATAGCAGGCGACCATCCCCTGGGCTTGGTCGTCGGGTTGGAGAGGGATTCGGACCAGATGACCACCCGAGCTCATAGCGGAAACGGGCCCCTCGAGCCCATCAATTACGGCGACCTCCTTCTCGCTGGCGATCAAGGCCAGAGCCAAGGAGGCCTCCGAGCCGGAGGTCGCGTGGAGCTGGAATGGGCCGCCTGGGCCCGGCGC
>PKXE01000016.1 GCA_003132265.1 Candidatus Dormiibacterota bacterium
GCCAGCAGGCCTCGCTCACCCTGCTCTACGCCAGCGGCAACGTCGAGGCCACGGCGGAGATGCAGGCGCTCAAGTCCAACCTCCAGCAGAACGCCGGGATCCAGCTGCAGCTGAAGTCCGCGCCCTTCTCCCAGGTGATTGGGACGGCGTTCGGCGGCTGCACCGCCGCGCACCCCTGCAGCGACTGGGCGATCGCCAACTGGCTGGGGGGCTGGACCTTCGCTCCNNCTACCCAGGCGGGCAGCAACGCGGGGTACTACTCCGATCGCGTCAACGACGCCACCATCGTTAAGACCGAAACCGCCCCCACGGCCCAGGCCGAGCAGACCGCCCTCTTCCAGTACCAGGACTACCTGGCGCGACAGCTGCCGGCCATCTGGGTGCCCCAGGCGCCACTCCAGCTCACGGTCTACAAGCGGCAGCTAGGAGGGCTCGTCCCCCAGGACGTCTTCGGGATGATCGAGCCCCAGGCGTACCATTTTGGTTGACTACATGGGGTGGCCGCAGCCGCCCACTCCTACGAACTCCCCCGCCACGGCGGGGGAGTTCGTGCGGCGAGCCGGGGTCACCCCGGCCCGCCGCCGCTCCCGGATGGCGGCCCGGCGGGGGCCGGAGCATTGGGGCCGGGGTTGGGGTACGCCCATCGGACTTGAGGAGCGCCAGGTGATCCGAGCGGAAACCGGCGGAGCGGCCGGAGGTTGGGAGGTGCAGGGGTCATGATTTCGATAACCGGGGGACAGGTCCTGCTTCCCGACGGCCGCCGGGTGCCCGGCGTGGTGGAGCTGGAGGGTGAGCGGATCGTCTCCGTCGGGGGGGAACGCACGCAGGCACTGCGGGGGCGCACCGTCGACGCCACCGGGTGCACCGTGATGCCAGGCCTGATCGACCTGCACTCGCATCTCACACTGGTGCCGGAGCTGGACCGGTCCCAGGTGGTCTCCCGGGCGAAGGTGGCCCTCTCCGGGGCCCGTCAGGCGGTGCGCGCACTGCGCGCCGGCATCACCAGCTGCCGCGACATCGGCGGGGTGCAGCACGTGGACCTTGCCCTCCGGGATGCCATCGCCTCGGGGGCCGTGCCAGGCCCCCGGCTCGAATGTGCCGGGCAGTTCATCGCCATCACCGGGGGGCACGCCTGGCCCCACATCCGCGAGGCCGATGGAGAGGCGGAGGTGCGCCGGGCGGTGCGGGAGCAGGTCCATGCGGGGGCCGACTTCATCAAGTTCATGGCCAGCGGTGGGGTGGGGCGAGCCGACGAGTCCGAGGGCGCGATCCAGTTCAGCTATCCCGAGGTGGCGGCGATCGTGGCGGAGGCGCGCGCGGCCGGCAAGGTGGCCACCGCGCACGCCCATCCGGAGGAGGCGATCCGGAACTCCGTCCGGGCCGGGGTGCGGTCGATCGAGCACGGCACCCACCTCACCGAAGAGCTGGCGGGGATGATGCGCGACCAGGGGACCTTCCTGGTCCCCACCTTCGCCATCTACCGTGGGCTGGCCTCCGCCGGCAGGTGGCCCGAACTGGCCCCCAGGGCGCAGCACGTGTTCGATGTCAAGGTTCGGACCTTCGCCGCCGCGGTGGAGCGGGGGGTGCGGTGGGGGATCGGCACCGACGCGGGCTCATTCTTCCCCCCGACGCTGATCGCAGATGAGATTGAGATCATCGCAGGCCTCGGCTTCAGCCCTTGGGAGGTGATCTCCCAGGCCACCGCCGGCAACGCCGAGCTCTGGGGGTGGTCGGACGTGGGAAGGCTGGAGGCTGGGGCGGTTGCCGATCTGGTGGTCGTCGAGGGTGACCCGCTCCAGAACCTCTCCGATGTGCGCAACGTCCGGGCCACGGTGGCCCGGGGGACCGTCTACGACTGGCGGGTCATCGACGCCGACCCCGGGCGGCCCTTGCTGCCCGCCTGATCTCTTTCGGGGGTCGGGGCCAGCGCGTGTGCCGGGTCGCGCATGGATCGCCAAACCCCCGACCAGGTGGCGGAGGAGATCATCGCCGAGCTGCGCCAGGGGGTCTGTACGACCGGGATCAAGCCCGGGTTGGCAGGGGAGATCGGAAGCAACAGCCAGTGGGTGGCCGCGAACGAGGAGCGCTCGTTCCGGGCCGCCGCCCATGCTCACCTGGCGACAGGCGTGACGATCACCATCCGTGCCGTTCTCTTCGCTGACTTCCGCAGGTACTCAGCGCTGATTTGACTGAAATAGGCTATAAAGAACGGGTTTTCTGCTATTTGGCCACGAAGGTCCGTGTGACTACAGGGCCGGGCACTGAACTCGCGCTGGCTCAGGCGGCCTCTGGGCGGAGGTCGTAGAAGTGGGGCGGCTCGGGCAGGTGGCGTTGACGTAGGATGGCCTGCTGACCAGGGGTGAGGAAGGAACGTTGCGCGACCGTGCCGTGGCCGGTGGCGAGGGTCACCAAGTGCAGGCGCTGGAGCTCGTGGCGGAGGGCGGCCCAGGTGTCCTGGCTCCGGTTCTCGGCCACCCGGATCACTAGTAGGGCCAGCCAGCAGAGCACGATGTGGGC
>PKXE01000178.1:0-3581 GCA_003132265.1 Candidatus Dormiibacterota bacterium
CCCGTCCCTACTCAATATCCCCATTGCCATCTCCGCACAAGCGGTCGACTACTACGTGCCGGGCGCCCCCGACTTCATCAAGCTGAGCGGGAGCGTCGTGGCCCAGATGTACGAGGGCAGGATCACCAACTGGAACGACCCCAAGATCGCCGCGCTCAATCCCAGCGTGACCCTGCCGAGCCTGGCCGTAGTCCCGGTGCGGCGGCTCGACTCCTCGGGTGACACCTTCATCTTCACCAGCTACCTCACGGCCACCAACAGCGCCTGGAGCAACGGGCCCAACGAGGGCACCACGGTCACCTGGCCGCCGGTTGCCAACGAGCTGTCCGCCAACGGCAATCCGGCGATGATCCAGACCTGTCACAACACCCCCGGCTGCATCGCCTATATCGGGGTCAGTGTCGAGAACACGGCCATCGAGGCGGGGCTGCAGGAAGCCAAGATCGGGAACAAGGCGGGGTCCTTCCTGACGCCCGATCCGACCGACATCACGGCTGCGGTTGCCGCCGCCGCTGGGAGCACGCCCGCCGACCTTCGCCAGTCCCTGATCTACTCGGCAGGCGCCAACTCCTACCCGATCGTGAACTACGAGTACCTGATGATTCAGAAGCAGCAAGCGGACAGCAGCACCGCGCAGGCGATCCGCACGTTCCTCGAGTGGGCCATAAGTCCCACCGGTGGAGCCACGTCAGGCAATCTCTCGGCGGTCGACTTCGTGCCACTACCGACTTCGGTGCTGCCTAAGGTTGAGGCAGCCATCAACAAAATCACGGGCTGACCTGGCGCCCGCGTTCAGATCAGCACTCGGCCTTGATCCCCGCTAGACGAGGGGCCGGCGGCAACGCCGGCCCCGACGTCCCCAAAGCCAGGGGCCGGAGGCTTGCCGGCCGCGACCTGACCGGTCGGGACCGCGTCGCTCGCGGGATCTTCTTGGTGGCGGCCCTGGTCCCGGCGGCCCTCCTGCTGTTCCTCGCTGGGGAGATCATCAGTGAGGCCATCCCCGCCTTCATCTACAGCGGCTGGGGCTTCTTCACTGGCCAGATCTTCACGTTCGGAAGCCTCTACGCGACCACCCTCAGCCATCACCACGGGGTCACCGCTCCGCACGGAGCCGCCTACGGAGCGCTCCCGTTCATATTCGGAACCCTGGCCTCGTCGCTGATCGCTCTGGCGATCGCGGTTCCCGTGGCGGTGGGCGCCATGCTGGCGCTCACGGAGAGGCTCCCCTGGCGGCTCCGAAGCGGAGTGTCCGTATTTGTGGAGGTCCTGGCGGGCATTCCCAGTGTGGCCTACGGCTTCTGGGGCGTCCTCTTCTTCGGGCCTTTTCTGGCGCACGACATCTATCCAACCCTCTCCCGGGTGCTCAGCTTTATCCCCCCCTTTCGGGGCAGCGTGGGAGCGGGCGAGGGGCTTCTGACCACTTCGTTGGTGCTGGCGGTGATGATCGTTCCGATCATCGCCGCCACCACTCGGGAGCTGATGCGCACCGTCCCGATCTTGGCCAAGGAGGGCGCGATGGCCTTGGGCATGACCCCGTACGAGACCTTCAAGGTGGTGACCCTGCCCTACGTGCGCCGGGGAATCCTGGCGGCGGCGATCCTGGGGTGGGCGCGGGCGCTGGGCGAAACCATGGCGGTCTTGATGATCAGTGGTGATCTCCTGAATCGCTTGCCGAGCAATGTCTACGGTCCGTTTTCGACTCTGGCCGGGACGATCGTCGACCTGCTTGACTCGGCTCTCACCGATGCCACGGGGATGGGGATCCATGCGCTGGCCGCACTGGCCTGCGTGCTTTTGCTGATCACCGTGGCCACCAACCTCCTGGGACGGCTGATCATCCGGCGGGCCGCCGGAGATCTGGTCCTGCCTATCGGCCGAGGCATCTGAGCCGTGCGCAGAGTCTTTCGGACCGGTCGGGACCTGACCTTTTGGTCCCTCTGCGTCCTCGCATTGCTCGTGGTGGTGGCACCGGCGCTGGCGATCGTTGGCGGACTCCTCCAGCAGGCATGGCCCGCGCTGAGTCTCCACCTCATCACCGCCACCACCGCCAACGGAGGGCTCCAGAACGCCATCCTGGGAAGCCTCGTGCTCTGCCTTGGGGTCCTTCTCGTGGCGGGTCCCGTCGGCATCGCCGCCGGCATCTACTTGGCCGAGTTCGCGCCCCGACGCCGCGGCTCCCTGCTGCGCCTTGGGTACGAGACCCTGGCGGGTATCCCCTCGATAGTGGTCGGCTTCGTCGCGTACATCGTGCTCGCCCAGGCCCTCCACTGGGGCTTCTCGCTTTTGGCCGGCATCCTCGCCTTGTCCGCACTAGTGCTGCCGTACGTGGTCAAAACGACCGAGGTCGCCCTGATCCAGGTGCCGACGACGCTTCGCGACGCGGCGGCAGCCCTGGGCCTTTCCCGGCTGACCACCCTGCGGCGTGCGGTCCTGCCGCCAGCGATCCCGGCGATCGCGTCAGGACTGGTGGTGGCGCTCGCGATCTCCCTGGGGGAGACCGCTCCTCTTCTCTACACGGTCGGCTTTACAGACCAGGATCCGACCCTCAGTCTCTTCCACGCTCCGTTGGGCTACCTCACCTACGTGGTCTACCTGAATGCGACCCTGCCCACCAAGCTGGAGCACGAGGTGGCGGGAGCTGCCGGAGTGATCCTGATCGTCTTCCTGCTCGCCCTGATCGGGGTCGGTCGCGCGGTTGCCCGGTGGTCGGCGCGCTACTCCGCGTCGATGCCGACGTGAAACTGAAGGTAGCGGGTCGGCGCGGCGCCACTACCTGAGCCAACTCTGTCGTCTCGCAGCGCCGACCAGAGCGTCGCTCAGCCCTGGCGGTCTGCTGGCGGTTGACCGTAGTGGGCATCCGCCTCTGTGCTCGCCACCCCCGGGGATGTTGGCGTTTTTCACCGGGCGCCGAGCGCACCCTCCTTTGGGCCCGCCAACCTGCCGTCCGATCGCGCTCGCGGGTCGGCGCTGGGCTCGTGCTCTCCCTGGGCCTCGTCCCGCTCAACGGACGGACCATCGATCGGCCGGTGGTCGAGTGCATCGCTGGCGGCGTTCAGACCAGCGTTCCGATGGGGATCNNCGACCTCCGCGTAGAGCTGCACTGGAAAGCGGCCCCTCGAGTTCACACCCAGCTGACCCTCGAGGGCCGCGCCCAGGTACGCGATGAGCAAGGCCCGTGACCGTCTCCCTCAGTTCGAGTGGTCACTCGGTCGAGGCCCTACATCTCCTCCCCGGCCAGGGGCCCTGTCGGCCCAGTAGGTAGCGGCGAGCTACGGTCGCCGAAATCGGGACGGGGGCACCGGCGCGGGCCCCGGGGAGGTCGAGTTCACGGCGTCCCCATGGCGAGCGTGGACCTACGTTTGGATCACTCAGACGGGCCGGGAGGAGACGGGAGTCGAACAGCCTGGGAGCGCCAGGTGGGACTACCGGTCGCGGTGTCCATTCAAGCGGTGGGGGACGCATCGTGGGATGCGTAAAGTGTCTTTATTACCCTTCGGAGCGGAGGGCGGACTGCGGGCGGCCAGGCGGTTTCCTGCCCGATTAGGAGATGGCAGCACCAAGTCGGCCAACCCCACTCGTGG
>PKXE01000178.1:3601-5088 GCA_003132265.1 Candidatus Dormiibacterota bacterium
GGACTCGATCTGGGATTGGTTTCTCACCCCTTTCGAGCGGGGAAATCCGGACACCGACCTCGACACCGTGGCCGCCGCTGGCACGGCCTGGACCGATGGGAACTTGGTCCGACCGCTGATCCATGGCGCCACCTACTACCAGAGGCTGGTGGAGGAGCTGTCCGAGCTGAACTTAGGTGACTCCGTCCATTTCGTCGACTGGCGCGGCGACCGTGATGAGCTCCTGCAAGCCGGGGGTCCCACGGTGGGGGACCTCCTGGCGTCTTTGGCCGAGAGAGGGATTGAGGTCCGGGGGCTGGTCTGGCGCTCTCACCCGGAGAGGCTCTCGTTCAGCGAAGCCTCCAACCGTCGGCTGGAGGAGCAGATCAACCGCCACGGTGGCGAGGTGATGCTGGATCAGCGGGTCCTGCCGTTCGGTTCCCACCATCAGAAGCTGTTCATCGTCCATCGGACCGGTCCTCCGCGCTACGACGTGGCCTTCGTGGGCGGGATCGACCTGTGCCACGGCCGCCGGGATGACATCGACCACCGCGGCGATCCCCAGCCTCAGCCGATGGATCGGCGGTACGGCCCCCACCCGCCCTGGCACGACATCCAGCTGGAGGTAAGAGGCCCCGCGGTGGCCCAGCTCGAGATCTGTTTTCGGGAACGCTGGAACGACCCCACCCCGCTCGACGATCGAAACCCCTGGCGGGCCCTCCTCTCGCACTTGTCAGGTGAGCCCCGCCGGCCAACGCCATTCACGGGACCCCTGCCGGCTCCACCGGTGGCGGGCGTCCATCAGGTGCAGGTTCTGCGGACCTATCCGGAGCGTCACCACGCCTACCCCTTCGCCAAGCGAGGCGAACAGAGCGTGGCCAGAGCCCTGTCCAAGGCGATCCGGCGGGGCCGCTCCCTGATCTATATCGAGGACCAATACCTGTGGTCGGCTGAGGTGGCGACCATCCTGGCGGCGCAATTGCGTCAGCACCCCGAATTGCGGCTGATCGCCGTTGTGCCCCGGTATCCTGACGCGGACGGCGCCCTCACTGGTCCGCCTAACCGTATCGGTCAGCTGACCGCCCTCCGCATCCTGAGCCAGGCCGGGGGTCGCCGGGTGGGCATCTTCAGCGTCGAAAACGCTGCCGGCTGGCCGATCTATGTGCACGCCAAGGTCTGCGTCATCGACGACACGTGGGCCATGGTTGGTTCCGACAACTTCAACCGGCGGTCGTGGACCCACGACTCAGAGCTCTCCTGCGCGGTGCTGGACGCAACCTTGGACACAAGGCCCCCGATAGATCCCGGGCGTTTGGGGGACGGCGCTCGAGTGTTTGCCCGGTCGCTGCGGCTGGCACTTTGGGCCGAGCACCTGGGGCGCGCCCCTGACGATCCTGTGCTGCTCGACCAGTCCGCAGCGCTGGACCTCTGGCGGGACGCCGCGACCACCGTGGCGGAATGGCACCGACGGGGCCGTCCGGGGCCACACCCAGAGCCCCGGGTGCTGG
>PKXE01000021.1 GCA_003132265.1 Candidatus Dormiibacterota bacterium
GGAGTCGTGCATCCTAAGTACCACTCTCCTCATAGGGCGATCTATGCTCTCACGATCTTCACCGTCGTCACCGCTCTCCCCATCGGAGTCTGGCTCGGCCCTGGTCCCACCGGCCTGTACGGGTTCACTGGGTCGATCGGCACCGTCGGCGTGGTGATCGTCTACATGCTCTGCAACCTCGCCCTGATCCGATACTTCTATCACCATAAGAACTTCAACTTCATTCTCCACGTGGTCTTCCCGATCTTGGGCATCGTGGGTCTGATCTACCCCCTCTGGGAGACCGTCATCCCAGGCCAGGCCTTCCCGTACAACTTGGTCCCGTACATCGTCGGCCTCTACATTCTGTGGGGGCTCGGAACGTACGTCTATCTCCGTCGCTCTCCAGAAAAGCTGGCGGCCTTCGGATCGGTGGTGTTAGAGGAGCCCATCGTGCGCGCTGAGGAAGGCGGTATCCTTGACGCTCCCCTGGAACCACCTGCACACTGAGGCGAAGGGACATCACCGATGCTAGAGGTCGATGGCCGGCAAGTCTACACGACCCTCGACGAGCTGATCGAGCCCTCCCACACGGCTCTCCTGGTGGTCGACATGCAGAGAGACTTCTGTCTCCCTGGAGGCGCGTTCGACCAACAGGGGATGGACATCTCAATGTATCCCGACATGATACCCAGACTCGCCAGGCTGCTGCGTGCAGCGAGGGAGGTGCGCACCACGGTGATCTTCATTCAGATGACCGTGCTTGCCGGAAGGCGGAGCGAATCTCCGGCTCAGATCAGGTTCAACATGCGCATGCACCTTCAGGACCACGGGCCGCTGAGGCCGCTTTGGTACACTATCGACGGGAGCCAAGGGCAAGAGATTATCCCAGAGCTGGCACCGGTCGACGGCGATCTGGCGGTGCGTAAGTACCGATCCAGCGCCTTCTGGGGAACCAATCTCGACATGCTTCTCCGAAGCAACGGGCTTAAGACACTGGTGATGACCGGCTGCACGACTGAAGGTTGCGTTGAGTCGACGGCGCGCGACGCGCTTTTCAACGATTACTACGTCGTGATGGCGGAGGACTGCGTTGCCAGCGATGACCGAGAACAGCACGAGGCATCCCTACTACTCATGAGACATCGGTTCGACGTGGTTGCTTCTGAGGACGTGATAAGCACTTGGCGGTCACTCACTGGGTAGGCGAACACAGGCATCCACCGCGGACCGGCGAGTAGTAGTCATGCACAGAGCGAGCATGGCGCAGTTGGTCAACCAACCAGGGAGAGTAGCACGATGGGAAGGCTTGACGGCAAGAGAGCGATCGTGACGGGCGGGGCGCGCGGGATTGGCGCTGCCATCGCCGAGGCCTTCGTCAGAGAGGGTGCCACCGTGGCGGTGGCTGATGTCAGACCGGAGTCCGACTCGGGAGAGATCCTCGCCGGCCTGCGCGCCAACGAAGGGCAGGCCACTTACCTCCAGACGGACGTNNTGACGTCTCGAACCAAGAGCAGGTTGAGTCGATGGTGGAGCGCGTCCTAACCCACTTTGGGCAGATCGACATTCTGGTCAACAACGCAGGCATCTTTGGTCAGGTGCTTCTCGCAGAGATGACGGTTGCGGAGTGGGACCGGATTATGAGCGTTAACCTCCGCGGGGTCTTCCTCTGTACCCGGTTCATCCTTCCCCACATGCTGGCCCAAGGCCATGGCAAGATCATTAGCATTGCATCTAACCTTGGCCAGATTGGCGGTACGGAGATGGTGCATTACAGTGCCAGCAAAGGCGGAGTGATTGCCTTTACTAAGGCGCTCGCGCGTGAGGTCTCCACCAAGGGCATTCAGGTGAACGCCATAGCGCCTGGCCCGATTCTGACGGACATGATGAAACTCGAGACTGACGAGTGGCGCGACCAGAAACTATCGGAGCTGGCGCTAGGCCGGTTCGGTCAAGCCTACGAGGTCGCACCCACGGCCGTATTCCTTGCTTCGGACGACTCGAGCTATTATGTCGGGCAGACTCTCAGCCCCAACGGCGGAGACACGATGCTATGAGGACATCGTGCCGCCTCTGGTGCAATTCGGCGCGCGGCTCCGACAACTGCCCCAGGCGAGCGCGCGCGCGTATGCGAGCCAAAGTGACTCTGTGTAAGCACTGGAGATAGAGCGATGTTCCGCCTCGAAAACCGCGTAGCGTTGGTGACAGGCGCGGCGTCGGGAATCGGCGCGGCGACGGCTTGCGCCATGGCCGAGGCGGGCGCCGATGTTGTGCTGGGATGGTACCNNCCACGAGGTGGACCCAGTCCGGGTGGAGGTCGAGTCCCATGGACGACGGGCCCTAGTCCAAAGTCTTGATGTGCGCGAGTCCCGCGCGGTGAATGCCTGTGTCGACGCGACGGTCAAGACCTTCGGACGGATCGACATCGTGGTGGCCAACGCTGGGATAGCCCGGCGCGAGCCGCAGCCTGAGCTCACCGATGAGGCATGGGATGAGACGGTAAACATCGATCTCACTGGGACTTGGCGTTGCTTTCGAGCTGCGCTTCCCCACATGGTGCGAGCGGGGCACGGACGCTTGCTAGCCACCTCGTCGGTCGCAGGAACGGTCCAGGCCTGGCCAGAGCATGTTCAGTACACGGCGTCGAAGGGAGGAATACTCGGCATGATCATCTCCCTGGCCATCGAATTTGGGCCCCACGGGATAACCGCCAACGCGGTGGCGCCAGGGGTGATCGAGTCCGCCCAGTCGCTCGATCCCGTGAATTCGTTAGGGCGGCAGGGAGTCGACCTAGCGGCTAAGAACAACCCGACTGGTCGCGGCGGTCAGCCCTCGGACGTATCGCATCTACTGGTCTACCTGGCCAGCGACGAAGCACGCTTCATGAACGGGCGCCTTCACGTCATCGATGGGGGACGATCACTTTCGGTGCGGGATGTGGACCTTGCCTAGGACGCTCAGCGCAAGGGCTCGGGCGCTGGCTCCCTCCCCAACGCTTGCCGTTGACGCCAAGGCGAGGGCCCTCCAGCAGGCGGGCCTCGATCTGATCAATCTCAGCATCGGCGAACCGAACTTCGAGACCCCGGAAGCAGCTAGCCAGGCCGGCATTGAGGCAATTCGGTCAGGCTTCACCAAGTACACATTGAGCCCCGGGACTCGCGAACTGCGCCGGGCTATCGGGGACAAACTCGAGCGTGAGAATGGCCTCCGTTACACGGAGGAGCAGATCGTGGTGTCGAACGGTGCCAAGCAAGCGGTGTTCACGGTGGTGATGGTGCTGGTAGAT
>PKXE01000081.1:0-14847 GCA_003132265.1 Candidatus Dormiibacterota bacterium
CCCGAAGTTGACCACCTTGGCCATCCGCCGCTGATCTAGCGAAACTTGCTCCGGGGCCACCCCGAAAACTTGCGCGGCGGTGTCAGCGTGGACGTCGTCGCCGCGGGCGAAGGCGGCGGCCAAACGAGGGTTNNCGCAGCTCGATCTGCGAATAGTCCGCGGAGACGAGCACCCAGTCCTCGCGCCCAGGAATGAACGCTGCCCTGATCCGGCGCCCCAACTCGGTGCGGACGGGGATGTTCTGCAAGTTGGGATCGCTGGACGAGAGCCGCCCCGTCGCGGCCACCGCCTGGTTGAAGCTGGTATGCACCCGGCCGTCGTCGGGGTCGACCAGCTCCGGCAGAGCGTCCACGTAGGTGCTCTTGAGCTTGGTCACCTGGCGCCACTCCAGAACCAGTCCCACGATGGGGTGCTCCTCGCGTAAAGACTCCAGAGCCTGGGCGTCGGTGGAGCGCCCGGTCTTGGTTCGCCGGGAACTCTTCAGCCCCAGCTCGTCATACAGCAGGGCCGCCAGCTGAGGCGGTGAGCCTGGGCTGAACGACCGTCCTGCCAACCGGAACATGTCAGCTTCGAGGTCGGCTATCTGCACCGTCAGCTCGGATGAAATGGCCCGGAGTTGGGTGGTGTCGAGACGGACTCCAAGCGCCTCCATCTCGGCCAGGATCCGGAGCACAGGAAGTTCCAGGTCTCGGAGCAATTCGGCCGCACCGAGCTCCGCCAGGCGGGCCTCGAGGTGGGGACGGATCGCCGCCGCACACGCCGCCTCGCCACCGAACAGCTGGGCTGCCTCACCCACGCTCAGTTCCGAGGGCAACCGCATGGCGGCCCCTTTCCCGAGGTACACCTGCGGATCCGGCGCCGGCGGACCGTCCCATTCCCGACAGAGGGCCGCCAGGGTGGGGGTCCGGCTCCGGGAGTCAGCCAGGTAGGCGGCCAGGACGCAGTCGAAGCCTTCCCCGTCCAGCTCCGCACCGGCCCCTCGGAGCGCCAGGAGTGCCTCCTTCAGCTGGTAGCTGGACTTGCCCTGGTCAGCCGCCGCCAGGAGATCGCGGAGCGGTCGCAACTCCTCCCAGCTGAGGCCCTCCGACGCCGGCGATTTGACCGGGCAGTACCAGCTGTGATCGGCGCCAGTCGCGACCGCCAGCCCCACCACCCTCCCCTTTCGGGGCGGTCCATCCGCCGCGACCTGGACTGTTAGCGAGCCGGCTGCCTGGAGGGCCTTTACCAGGCTGGTCAGCTCGGCCGGACTGTCGACCACCTCTGCGGGAGCCGCTGACGGCCGCCCGGGCGCCGTCGCCGACGCTCTCGCCGCCGAGGAGGGTAGGCGGCTCACCAAGCTGGGCATACCGAGTTCCTCCAGCAGGGCCGCGGTTGCCTCCCGGTCGTACTCCTGAAGTCGGCAGCTGGACAGTTCCAACTCCACTCCCGGGACCTCTTGCACGATGGTCACCAGCTCCCTTCCGAACCGGGCCAGATCGGCGTTCCCGGTGAGCGCCGTCCGCACCCTGCCCGCGGGCATCGAGTCGATCGCCGCGAGCACCGCGTCGAGAGACCCGTATTGCTGGATCAGCGCGGCGGCGCTCTTCTCGCCGATGCCCGGGACTCCGGGAATGTTGTCGCTGGAGTCTCCCCGGAGCGCCTTGTAGTCGATGATCCGAACCGGATCGAACCCGAAGCGCTCGCGGACCGCAGCGACGTCGTAGATCATCGGTTCGCTGCTGCCCCGCCGGCTGCTCTGGACCACGGTCGTCTCGTCGACCAGCTGGAGCAGGTCCATGTCGCCAGAGAGGATCACCGTGTCGCATCCAGCCGCCTTGGCCTGCCGGGCCAGGGTGCCGAGGACGTCGTCGGCCTCGAAACCCGGAACCATCAGCACCGGGATGTTCAGCCGCTCAGTGATCTGCTGACAGGCCGGGATTTGTGCCACCAACTCCTCGGGTGTGGGCTGGCGGGTGGCCTTGTAGGTCGCCAGCTTCTCGTCGCGAAAGGTGGGCCCAGGCGGATCGAAGGCGGCCACCGCGCAGTCGAAACCCCGCGCCAGGGCCAGCAGCAGCATCGAGGTGTATCCGTAGGCGACCCGGATCCGCTCACCGCGGCGGTTGGTCATCTCGGGTAGCGCGTGGTAGGCGCGGAAGGCCAGCCCGTGAGCGTCGACGAGCAGCAATCGGGGCCGGGCCGTCGGCTCAGCCAACATGGCTCCAATTATCCCGGCCCCGGTTGCCGGGGACAGCGCGCGCGGCAATCGGTGATAACGCTGGGGTGCCAGTCGTAGACTGACGTGATCTACGAGTTGGAAGGGAGGCGTGACCGGGGGGCGCGGCAGCCTACCCCCGCGACCGCGTCGGCCCGGACGGATTCTCAGCGGAGGCCGGACTGGTGCCCAACCCTCGGGTAACCCTTCGCGATGTCGCCCGCTCGGCCGGCGTCCATCCTGGCACCGCTTCCCGGGCCCTCAACTCAGAACGCCGCCACCTGGTCAAGGGTGAGACCGCAGAACGGGTACTTCAGGCTGCCCGCGAGCTGCAGTTTCGACCCGATCCCGCAGCCCGCAGTCTCAAGACCAGAAGGTCCTACACGGTCGGGGTTCTGATCCCGGATCTCAACAACCCCCTTTTCCCCCCAATCGTCCGGGGCATTGAAGACACATTGACCCCCCAGGGCTTCGTGGTCTTGATGGGCAACACCGACAACGACGAGGAGCGCGAGCGCCGGGTCTTCGAGGGGATGCGCTCCCGCCACGTGGACGGCTTCATTGTGGCCACCGCCCGGGAGCGACACCCACTTCTCGACCAGGCCGCCGCCGAGGAGCTGCCGGTAGTGCTGGTGAACCGGATCCTCGTCGATGGTTGCTTTCCGTCGGCCTCGGTCGACGACCGGATCGGCGCCAACCTGGCCGTCGCCCACCTGGCTCAGCTAGGGCACCGTCGGATAGCTCATATNNTGGCCGCCGCCGGAATCCCTCTAGACCGCAGGCTGATCGCCTTCGCCCGGGGTTTCACGCGCGCTGAGGGGCAGCGGTGCCTCATCGAGCTGCTGGCCGGACCAGGCGATTTCACGGCCGTGGTCGCCGGCAATGACCTGCTGGCTCTGGGATGCTACGCGGCCCTGGAGCTATCTGGACTGACGTGCCCCGACGACGTGTCAGTCGTGGGGTTCAACGATATGCCGTTCATCGACCAGCTGCATCCCCCTTTGACCTCGGTCCGCATCCCCCACTATCAGATCGGAGCTGCGGCGGCGCTGCTGATGCTGGAGAGGATCGCCGACCCGAGAGGTCGCGTGGACTCGCGGCTACTTCCACCGGAACTGGTGGTGCGGGGATCGACCGCGGCGCCGAGAGAGCCCCGGCAGGACTGAACCGAGCCGCCCACCCACCTCGGCGCTAGCGGAGTTGCTCGGCCATCCAGTCGGCTGTCCGGTAGCGGTGCCGGTACGGGATGTTGGTGCAGACGTGATTGCCGTCGTCGAACATCAACATTTCGACCGGTCCCCCCGACTCCCGCGCCAGCCGCTCCGCGTGCTGCCACGGGATGAGGCGATCCCGCTTGCCGAAGATGATCTGCAAGGGCACCTTGATCCGCTCCGCAAATCCCTCCAGCGAGAAGGTGAGCGCCAGCTGGCGGGCCTCCTCGTCGGAGCCGGAGCGGGTGCGGACCCGAAACGCCTCGCGGCTGAGGGCGGGGAGGATGTCCCAGCATTCCCCCCAGTTGTAGGGACCCGCCTGAGCAACACATGCCCGTACCCGAGGGTCGACAGCCGCTATCCGGGGACCGTAGTACCCACCCAGACTGACTCCCCAAATCCCCATTCGCGACCCGTCCAGTTCCGGGATCTGCTGCAGAGCGTCCAGGATGGCCGCTCCCGGAATCTCCCAATCGGGCCGGGCCGGCAGGTCGTACTCGGCCTCGCCCTGGCCAGGGCCGTCCACCGCGAAGGTGGCGACACCGCGGTCGAGGAAGAGTTGCTCGGTGGTCCCGAACTCCTCCTTGGTGGAATCGAGGCCGGGGATCATCACCACGACCGGTTGTGGACCCGCCCCGGCGGGAACCCGCAACACCCCCACCATGTGGGCTCCCTCGAAGGGAAGCTCAATCCGGCGTCCGGGAGGGTCGAGATACGGGAGCGCGAGATTGAGGCACTCCACCGCGTGACGGTGGGCTACGCGCATCTGCTCCAGGTCCTCGACGAACACGAACTTGGCGAAGTGGTAATACACCGAAGCTTGGGTGAAGTGGATCCCGGCCGTTCTGGTTCGACCCGCCTCCACGGCCGCCGCCGCGAGCGCCACATGCTCCTCGGCAGCCCGGCTCCAAGCGGCGCACCACTCGCTCCAGTTTTCCAGCGATCCGGTGACCGCCTTGAAGTCAGAGGGGTCAACTCCGTTCACGGTGAACCGGGGCCCCCAATGCTCCAGTGCGCTGCGTACTCTCTCGTCCGGCATCGGCAGAGTCTTGCACACGGTTGCAACCCATCGCAAGTCTGCGCTGGGCGGCCCCTTCTCCCGTGAACTGGCCCTTGACGTCCCACCACGGGATGGCAATAATCGACGGGCAGGATTGACTGCAATCGGTTGTGGCGAGCACCTCGCCTTGGGGAGGGAATCGGTGAGTGACGGGGCGGGGCAGATGCCCAAGCTCGGCTGGATTGGCACCGGGCGCATGGGCGCCCAGATGGTCAGCCGGCTGCTCAGAGGCGGAGCCAGCGTGATCGTCTACAACCGCACCAGGGCCAAGGCTGAGCCGCTGGCCAAGCTCGGCGCCACGATCGCTGACCACCTGTGGGAACTCGGTGGGTGCGACGTGGTCTTCGTGGCGGTGACCTCGTCTGGCGACCTCAATCAGGTTCTGCTTGGAGCCGACGGCCTGCTGTCTGGTGAGGGTCGACCCAAGATCGTCGTTGACTTCTCCACCGTCGGGGCTGACGCCTCCGCTGTGGTGCGCCAGGAGCTGGCCGCTCGGGGCGTCGAGCTGCTGGCGGCGCCCGTGAGCGGGAATCCCAAGGTCGCCAAGGCCGGCCGGCTGACCATGGCTGTCTCCGGTCCGCGGGCTGCCTTCGACTCAGTGGCNNCACTGGTGGAGGTCACCGTGCTGGCCGAGAAGGGCGGGGTGAGCCGAGAGGCCTTCCTTCACTATCTGAACGCCAGCGTCGTGGGGTCGACCTTCACCAGCTACAAATCCCCCCAGCTGGTCAACGCCGACTACCGAGCGACCTTCACCACCAACCTCTTACGCAAGGACTTTGACCTGGGGTTGGCGGCTGCTCGCGACCTCGGGGTTCCCTTGCCGGTGGCCGCCCTCGTCCAACAGCTGGTCATGAGCGTGATCAGCCTCGGCTACGGCGAGGAGGACTTCGCAGCGCTCCTGGAGCTCCAGGGACGCAACTCGGGCCTGGAGATCGTCAGCGAGGAGGTCGAGGTGCCCGACGGGCTGAATGCTTCCGGATGATCTTTAATCTGGATTTTGACCACGGCCGCACGGCTCTTCAGTTCGTGCGCGCCACAGGCATGGCCAATCAAGGCCGCATCGTTCAAGGAGGGACTGGGAAAGACATGAAGGGCCATTTGAGGCGGCTGCTGGCCGCCGGTGCCATGGCGGGCTTGATGGGGCTGGTGCTCGCCGCGTGCGGCAGCACCTCCAGCTCCACGAAGCCAATCCTTATCGGAGCCTCACTTTCACTGTCAGGGGACTTCTCCGCCGACGGCCAAGCGTTCCAGCGCGGCTACGAGCTCTGGGCCAGTTACGTGAATTCCCACGGCGGAATCATGGGCCGGCAGGTGAAGCTGGATATCCTCTCAGACGCCAGTAGCCCGACCCAAGTTGTGACCAACTACCAGAAGCTGATCACCCTGGACCACGTCGACTTGGTGTTCGGACCGTTCTCGACTCTGCTGACAGTGCCCGCCTCCAAGATCGTCAACCGTTACCACTTTGCCTTCGTCGAAGGAGCGGGTGGAGCGCCGGCGGCGTTCGCCAGTGGCCTGAAGAACATTTTTGACGTCAGCCTCCCGGTCGCCGACTACATGGTCCCCTTCGCGAATTGGATCAAGTCGCTGCCAGCGAGCCAGCGGCCCAAGACCGCTGCGTATCCCACCAGCAACGACCCGTTCACCGAGCCGGTCATTGAAAAGGCCCGCCAGATCCTTGAGGCCGCGGGGGTCCAGACCGTGTACAAGCAAGTGTTCCCCGCCGAAGTCACCGACTACACCTCGATCGCCGGCGACGTCGCCAACACCCATGCTGACATCGTGCTCTTGGGCTCAGTTGACGTACCCACGGTTTCGGCGTTCATCCAGGCCTTCGCGCAACAGCACTACAACCCCAAGGCATTGGTCGCTGCCGCCGGTCCTGATCAAGGGTCGTCATTCGTCAGCGCCGTCGGCGCCAGCAACACCGGTGGGGTGATGGTCCCCAGTGGCTGGTCCGGCCTCTACAACACCGCCTCCAGCAAGGCGATGGTGGCCCGTTATATCGCCAAGTACGGCGGTACCGCCGCCGGCGTCAGCGCGGACGTGGCGGAGGGCTATTCGGTCGGGCAGGTGGTGGAGCAGGCGATCAACGCGACCAAGAGCCTCAGCAACGCCAAGATCATCAAATACCTGCACAGTGGCGTGACCCTGAGCAGCGTTCAGGGTGCGGTCCAGTTCGACTCCAAGGGTGAGAACGGCAAAGCCGCGGGCTTCATCTTCCAGTGGCAGGGAAGCAACTACAGCCAGGTGCTGCCGACCAATGACCCGTCGTCGGTAAAGATCCTCTTCCCCAAGCCGAACTGGGGGAGCTGAGAGCTTGACCAACTTCTACGCGGGCCTGATCGACGGGGTTTTGACCGGGGCCGTCTACGCGCTGATGGCCGCCGGCTTGACCCTGATCTTCGGGGTGATGGACATCATTAACATCGCCCAAGGGGTCTTCGTAGTGTTGGCCGCGTACCTGAATTACGTTCTCGCCGCCCACTTCGGCCTGGATCTCTTTGTGGGGATCTTGGTCACCATGCCGACGCTGTTCCTCCTGGGCATCGCGGTGGACTGGGCGTTCATCAGGAGATTGCCGGTGCGCGATCGGACCACCATGTCAATCCTGGTCACCTACGCGGTGGCGATCATCATCGAGGGAGTCCTCACGGTGATTTTTGGGGTCAACTACGTGCAGCTGCACGGCTGGTACGTCACCCGCTCAATTCACCTGCTGGGCTTCTACCTCCCCTACATCTATGTCTTCGGGTTCGGCATGGCGGTCGTCTTGCTGGGCGCCATCTACCTGATGCTCTACCGGACCCGTTTCGGCCGCAGCGTCAGGGCGTCCCTGCAAAACCGCCCGGCCGCCCGGCTGGTCGGCATCAACGTTGACCGAGTGGCCACCCTGACGTTCGGGATTGGGGTGGCCGTGACTGCCGCCGGTGGCATGGTCTTCGGGGCCACCAACTCCTTCAACCCCAACAGCGGCTATGACCTCATCTCCCGGCTCTTGTCGATCGTGATCCTCGGCGGGCTGGGCAGCATGGCGGGAGCCATGGTGGCGGCCATCTCGATGCTGGTGGTCGAAGACGTGGTGGCCTCGATGTGGTCACCGCTGTGGGCCGAGGTTGTCTTCTTCGCAGCTCTGGTCTTGGTCCTCGCGCTGCGACCTCAGGGACTTTTCGGTCGCAGCTTCGCTCGCGCCCAGTGACCTCGCGTCCCCACATCGCTGACTTCACGGATCAGCCTGGTTGCCAACCGGTTCCTGACGGCGGACGGCGGTGAGCCNNTCTTCGCCAACCCGACCTACACCACGATCGCAGTCTTCACGCTGATCTACATGACCTCGACCACCGCCTGGAACGGCTTTGCCGGCTACTCGGGATACATTCCCCTTGGGCACGCGGCCTTTTTCGGGAGCGGGGCCTACGCCTTCGCCGTGATCGCCGCCAACAATCATCTGGGCGCGGGCTACGGGCTCTTCGCCCTGATCCCGGTCGCCGGACTCATCGCCGGATTGCTGGCGATCCCCGTCGGACTAGTGGCCCTGCGGACTCGAAGGCACACCTTTGTGGTCATCACCATCGCGATCTTCTTCCTGTTCCAGTTGGTGGCCACGAACCTGGGCATCACCGGCGGCTCCTCCGGCCTGCAGGTAGTCTCGCCCAACTGGCCAGGAGCCACCTACAACGACCCCTTCTACTACGTCGCGCTCGCTCTACTGATCCTGGCGGTGGCCGCCTCCTGGACGATTCGGCGGTCCCGGTTCGGCCTCCAATTGCTGGCGATCCGCGACGATGAGGCCCGCGCCCGCGGCCTCGGAGTCCGCGTCGGGCGAGTCAAGCTCACCGCCTTCGTGGTGTCGGCCATACCCATCGGCATGGTCGGGGCGCTCTACGCGTACTTCGTCGGTCAGGTGTTCCCTCAGTTCGTCTTNNCCCCTGCTGGGTGGGCTGCTCCTGGAGCCACTCCAGCAGTACCTCACCTTCTCCTTCTCGGTGGGCGACCTCTACCTGATCATCTACGGGATCATCTTCCTGGCAGTGATCCTGCTCATGCCGCGGGGCATTGTCCCCTCGGTCTCCGACCGGCTCACCAACCGTCGCAGCGGCCGGGAAAGAGCGTCTCCCCCCGGCCAGGCTCCCGCAGGTGGCGACGGGGATGTTCGGGCGGGCCTGGTGCCCAACCCCGGGGCCGGAACGTGACCGCCCTAATTGAGGTAGACAGTGTCTCCAAAGCCTTCGGGGGCCTACAGGCGCTCAACCTCTGCTCCTTGACGGTGGAGGCCGGCACCGTGACGGGACTGATCGGCCCCAACGGGTCGGGGAAGACCACCCTCTTCAATGTCATGACCGGCTATGAGCAGGTTCGTCAGGGAGCCGTCCGCTTCAAAGGCAATCCCATCACCAACTCAACCCCCGACCGCGTCTTCAAATTGGGGATCGGCCGAACTTTTCAGTTGACCCGGATCTTTCCGCGGCTCACCGCCATGGAGAACATGCTGATTGCCACCCAGCACCGGGAGGGCTGGCTGGGGAGCGTCTTCCGCACCGTCGCCAGCCTGGGCCCGGAGCGGGAGCGAGCCATGGCGCTCTTGGAGTTCGTGGGAATCGCGGGGCTGGCCAACGAGGCGGCCGGGACCCTCTCCTACGGGCAACGAAAGCTCCTGGAGCTCGCCTACGTCCTGGTGGCCGATCCCGACGTCCTGCTCTTGGATGAGCCGGCGGGCGGGGTGAACCCCTCCCTCATCAACCACCTAGCGGAGAAGATCCGGGAGCTCAACGCGCAAGGCAAGACGTTCCTGGTCGTGGAGCACAACATGGAGTTCGTGATGGGGATCTGCGACTCCCTGACCGTCATGCACCAGGGGTCAGCCATCGTCACCGGCACTCCGGCCGAGGTTCGCGCCCATCCCCAGGTGCTCGACGCCTACCTCGGCGGCGCCGACGAGAATGAGGATGACTGAAGCGGTCGCGTCCGACCAGCCGCTTCTGGAGATCGAGGATGTCTACGCCGGGTACGGCGGCGGCGATGTCCTGCGCGGGGTCTCCTTCATCGTCCCTCAGGGGGGCGTCACCTGTGTGGTCGGGCCCAACGGCGCGGGTAAGTCGACGCTACTGGCAGCGATCAGCGGAGTGCTGTCGATCCGAACCGGGGACATCCGCCTAAGGGGCCGGTCGATCGTCGGCAAGACCCCGCGCCAAATCCTGAGCGAGGGCGTGGTCCAGGTACCCCAGAACCACAGCCTCTTTCCGGAGATGTCGGTTCAGGCCAACGTCGAGATAGGAGGCTTCATCCTCCGCGACCGAGCCCTGGTCCAGCGTCGCTTAGAGCAGTTGCAGGACTCCTTCCCACTCGTCCGTGAGCGGGCGAACGCCAAGGCGGGCAGCCTCTCCGGCGGTCAGCAACGGCTCGTGGAGTTCGCCAGATGCCTGATGTTGGACCCCGCCCTGGTAATCCTGGACGAGCCCTCGATGGGGTTGGACCCCAAAACTAGGCGCACCGTCTTTGACTCCATCCGGCTCATGCATCAACAGGGCAGAACGCTCCTGCTGGTGGAGCAGAATGCCCGGGCTGGCCTGCGGCTCAGCACTCAAGGGATCGTGCTCGAGACCGGTCGCGTGCGCCTCAGTGGCACCGGAGACGAGGTCTTGAATCATCCAGAGATTGGAGAGCTCTACCTCGGGGGTGCGAAAGTAGGATCCTGAGGCTTCCGGCGCCTGACGATGGTCGGGGCCGGCGCCAGTCCTAGGCCAGCTCGGCCACGTCGAGCAGCAGCGCCGGCTCTTCCAGGTACTCCACGAGCGTCTTGAGGAACGGGGCTGCCCCGGCACCATCGAGAACTCGATGGTCGCAGCTCAGCGTGAGTGAAAGAACGGGCTCCACCGCNNCCCTCGGTGAGCACCGCCTCAAAGCGGTCCACCCCGAACATCCCAAGGTTACTGATCGTGATGCTCGCGCCCTCCAGGTCGGACCCGGACAGCTTTCCCGCCTGGGCTCTTTCGACCACCCGGCGGCGAGCCGCCACCAGCTCCGCCAGCCCCAGTTGATCAGCGTCTCTCACGGTTGCCAACAAGAGTCCCCGCGGACTAGCGATGGCCAGTCCGACGCGCACTCCCTCGCGATGCCGAATCTCTCCGTCTATCCAGTAGTCGCTCATCTGGGGATGCTTGCGAAGGGCAACGCCGACTGTCCTCAGCAACAGGTCGGTGTAAGTGACCGGCTCACCGGACCGCTCGCGCAGGGCCTCCAACCACCCTCTGAGCCGCCGCGCTCTGACATCACGGCTGAGGTAGAAGTGGGGTGTGGTCGTCCACACCTGGGTCGTATGCAGAGCCATCCGCCGGCGAGCTGTCGATACCTCGACCGGTGCGGCCGTCGCCGCGGTGGCCGCCGCCAGATCAGCGGCCACGTACGCCCCACCGGGGCCGCTGCCACCTCCTGGGGTCAGCTCGATCTGGTGCTCCGCCGCCAGCTTGCGGGCCAGCGGCGATGCAGCCACCCGGTCGTCCGGCATGGCGCCAGGACCAATTGGTTTGGCGGGCACGGGCGAGAGCAGCTCGGGCTTGGGCTCGGCTAAGTCAGTGGCTGGGGAACTGGAAACGGGAATAGGCGCCGCGGCGGGAACCTCCTCGTCCTGAGCCAGGATCCAGGCCATCACCGTCCCTACCGCCACCTCTTCGCCGGGCTGCACCCGGAGGCCGCGCAGGAACCCCTTCGCGGAGGCCTCGATCTCAACTGCCGACTTGTCGGTCTCTATCTCCATGAGGAGATCACCGACCGAAACCTCGTCCCCTTCCTGTTTGATCCAGCGCAGCAGGCGACCGGTCTCCTGGGCTAGCCCGAGGGCCGGCATGATCACCTCAACTGGCACAGGACCACCCTCTTCACGGGAGTTGTAACCCGCCGCCCATGGCCCCCCGCGCGGTGCTCGCCAAGCGGTCCAGGTTGTTGCGGTGAGATTCCGTTTCCCTCGTGGTGGGCAAAGGACCGTCGACCGTGTAGTAACGCTGTCCCGCGACCATCAACCGCTCGGCGGGAAAGCGCGTGATCACCTCGCACCCGGTCTTGGTGACCACCACCTCTTCCTCGATCCGCGCCGCCGTCCAGCCGTCGGTGGATGGCCAGTAAGTCTCCAGCGCGAACACCATTCCCTCGACTATTTCTTCGGGATGGTCGTCAGACACCAGGTGGCTGAAGATGGGCTTCTCCCAGATCGAGAGTCCCACTCCGTGCCCGAACTGCAACCCGAAGGCAGCCTCCTCGTTGGCATAGCCGAACTCCTCCGCCCGCGGCCACACCGAGACCACATCGGCGGTGGTGGCACCTGGCTTCACCTTGGCGATGGCCATGTCGACCAAGTCGCGGCAGTGCTGGTACGCAGCCACGAGGGCGGGACNNTGGAGGATGTCGAAGTAGGCGGGGTCACCGGGGCGCAGCATCCGGTCTGAGTAAACGTGGGGGTGGGGATTGGCCCGCTCGCCAGAGATGGCGTTCACGCCTTCGACATGCTCCGAACCCAGGTCGTAGAGGACCTTCGCCACCAGGCCGACGCACTCGTTCTCGCGAATCCCCGGGCGCAGGGCTTGGTAGAGCTGATCGTAGGCGGCGTCCACCATGGCGCAGGCGGTACTGAGCAGAGTGATCTCGTCCTGACTCTTGATCATGCGGGCCCGCTGCATCAGCTGCTGGCCGTCCACCACCTTGAGTCCCTCAGCCTGGAGCGCTGTCAGGATCGGCATCTCGACGATATCCACCCCCAGGGGCTCATTGGCCAACCCACGCTCCTCCAGCTCGATTCGGATCTTGCGGGCCACAGCCTCCGCCCTCCCGGCCGCAGGGTCAAAGCCACCCCGCATGGTGGAGATGCCGGCGCGGGAGCGCTCCTCGCCCAGCCAAGGACAGAAGATCTGATGGTGGCGGGCGGCCGAGCCAAAGTCCCACATGATCGGCTCGGCATTCCGTGGCAGTAGCGAGAACCGGGTCAGCTTGTCGATCGCCCAGGTCCCAATGTGGGTGGCGGTGATNNGTCCGCGTCAGCTGGCTCACTACGTCACCCTCCTATCCGCCCTATTTTCGCCCGCACAGTTCGCGCACGGTATCTACCAAGCCCTGGACCGTGGGCACGGTGAGGTCCTCCAGCACCGGCGAAAACGGAATCGGCACGTCCATCGCGCCAAGCCGCCGCACCGGGGCGTCCAGGAAGTAGAAGGCACCCTCGCTCACCACCGCAGCCAGCTCCGCGCCGACCCCGTAGCTGCGATGACCCTCATCCACCACCACCGCTCTGGTGGTCCGACCGACGGAGTTGATCAGCGCCTCGCGGTCCAAGGGGACGGTGGTGCGGGGGTCGACGACCTCGCACTCGATACCCTCTTGCGCGAGAACCTCGGCCGCCTCCATCGCCACCAACACCATGCTGCTGGTGGCGATGACCGTGACATCCTTCCCCGGGCGCTTGATGTCGGCCACCCCCAGGGGAATCGTGTACTCGGCAACGGGAACCTGGCCCCGCTGCTGGTAGTTCATCTTGTCCTCAAAGAAAACGACCGGACTATTGTCCCGAATCGCCGTCTTCATCAGCCCCTTGGCGTCGTAGGGCGTGCTGGGCAGCACCACCTTGAGCCCGGGAATATGGCTGACCCAGGCGTGCAGGCTCTGGCTGTGCTGCGCTGCCGAGCGCCTGGAGGCGCCCATCGTGGTGCGAATGGTCAGCGGTACGCTGAGCTTGCCCCCCGACATGTAATGCACCTTGGCCGCTTGATTCGCGACCTGGTCCATCACCAGCCCCAGAAAGTCGCCGAACATGATGTCCACCACCGGTCGCCGACCGGTCATCGCCGCGCCCACGCCCATCCCCGTGAATCCAGGTTCAGAGATGGGGGTATCGATCACGCGCTCGGGGCCGAACTCCTCCACCAGGCCACTCAGGACCTTGAAGGGGGTTCCTGCCTCGGCAACATCCTCACCCATGACGAAGACACTGGAGTCGCGGCGCATCTCCTCGGCAATCGCTTCACGGATAGCCTGGGCCATGGTCAGCTCACGCGATTCGCCCTCGGGCGTTGGATCAGGCGAAGACATCAGTTGCCACCTGATCCGGGTTCGGGAAGGGCGCCGCCACCGCGAACTCCACCGCCGCGTCCAGCTCGTGAGTGACCTCTTCGGCGAGCTCCTCCAAGGACGCTGCGTCCACCAGCCCGTCGGCCTCCAGCCACACCCGGGCGAGCGAGATGGGGTCCCGCTGCTCTCGCCAGAACTGCTCCTCCTCGCGGCTGCGGTAGTAACCCCGGTCCACGTCGCCGACGTGGTGCCCGAAATAACGGTAGGTGGAGCACCAAAGGAACGCCGGGCCCCCACCTGATCGAGCCCGCGCCACCGCCTCCGCGGTCGCGGCATAGACTGCGCGGACGTCCTGCCCGTCCACCTCCGTCGCCGGGATCCCAAACGCGGTCGCCCGCTCGATGGGCCTACCGGCGATCGTTTCCGAGCTGGCGGTGTACTCCCCATAGAGATTGTTCTCACACACGTAGATGATCGGCAGCTTCCAGAGCGACGCCATGTTCATGACCTCGTAGAGAACTCCCTGACCCAGCGCGCCGTCGCCGATGAAACTCACCGCGACCTGGTCCGAGCCCCGCTGCTTGATCGACAACGCGGCACCGGTGGCGATGCCCAGGGAGCCGCCAACGATCGCGTTGGCACCGAGATTGCCGCGCTCCTGGTCAGCGATGTGCATCGAACCGCCCTTACCGCCGCAGTACCCCGCGGCTTTGCCCAGAAGCTCGGCGAACATCCGATCGGCTGACGCCCCCTTGGCCAGGCAGTGGCCATGGCCCCGGTGCGTGCTGGTAATGTAGTCATCGTCCCGTAAAGCGGTACAGACGCCTACCGCTACCCCCTCCTCTCCGCTTGAGAGGTGAGCCAGTCCCGGCATGATCTTTCGCTGGTAGAGATCGTTGGCCCGCTCCTCGAATAGCCGGATGGTGAGCATGAGCCGGTACACGCGCTGCCAATCTGGCCCGCTCTCGGCCGAAGTCACCTGAGGTGTCGCCTGAATTTCGCTCATGCCCGTCTCCTCGCTTCGCGCCCAGCTGGCGAGCTGGCTCCAGGAAGTTGGTCGTGGTCTCGGGGGCTCATCAGCGATCCTCCACCAAACTCACGGTGACCGCCCTCCCGCTCTGAACTCCGCTGGTCTCGGCTTCGACGCGTTCGAGGTGACTGCGCATTCGCACCCGGGCAAGATCAGGGTCGCGAGCGACGACTGCAGCCGAGATCCCGCGGTGCTCTTCCAAGGAGAGCTCGGGGTTCCCGGGAAGATGGAAGGCGACGGCGAACGTTTTTGACATCGCGTCCCGGATGGCGTCCATCAGCCGGACGGTCAGGAGGTTGCCCGT
>PKXE01000081.1:14878-15243 GCA_003132265.1 Candidatus Dormiibacterota bacterium
AGGTCGGATATCTCCACCCGCTCCAGGCCCACCAGCAAGCCCAGCGCCTGACGCAGCAGGTTGCCGTAGTCCATCACCAGGAAGCCTCCGCGGCCGTCGGCCTGCACCAGGCCCTGAGACTCGAGGACCCGGATGGCCTCCCTCGTCGAAGAGCGTCCTACCGAGTAGGTCTGGCTGAGATCGCGCTCGGACGGCAGCCGGTCCCCGGGTCGCAGCCGGCCCTCAGCGATGGCCCTGGCAATCGCCTCAGCCACCAGCTGGTAAGTGTTCCGGCGCGCGACCGGGTCAAACCCGAGGCCGCTGGTCGTGCTGGCGCCCGCGCCTAGGCTGTCTTTCAACTGGACCTCATGGACTGATCGTCTGAT
>PKXE01000163.1:0-990 GCA_003132265.1 Candidatus Dormiibacterota bacterium
ACAGCTGCCGACTCCCGGGCTCTGATGAGGACTGCTCCACCATCGGAGGTAGCTAACGCATTCACCGCCCGGGCGACAGCCTCAGATCCCGGTGTGTTCGGTTCGAACCGGCTTGGGGTCAGGCACATGGGGCATCAGTGCATTTGGCGGGATGGTGCCGAGCCGACCAGACTGGAAGTCCTCCAGCGCCTGCGTCAGTTCGGCCCGAGTGTTCATGACGAATGGGCCGTACATCTCGACGGGCTCACCGATGGGCTGGCCTCCGAGCACCAGCACCTCGAGGGCAGCGGCCCGGGAGTCCTGGACCCCCTCAGCCCGGATCCTCAGCCAGTTACCGGAGCCGAACGCCACCAATTGACCGCTATGGACCGGCCGCCCTTCGGAGCCCGCTCGGCCAGATCCCGCCAGGACGTAGACGAGAGCGTTGAAGCGCGGGTTCCAAGGTAGCTGCAGCTCCGCACCGGGNNCAAGGTCACGGCGTCGGGCTCGAGCCCTTGGTAGGCGGGGGCGATCATCTTGTCCTTCGCGGGTAGGTTTACCCAAAGCTGGACACCGTGGAATAGGCCACCAGAGACGACCAGCTCCTCGGGTGGCGTCTCGATGTGCAAGATGCCGCCTCCCGCAGTCATCCACTGCGTCGCGCCGTCCGTAATGACGCCGCCGCCGCCGTGGGAGTCCTGGTGCGCAAACGTTCCGTCGATCATGTAGGTCACCGTCTCGAACCCGCGGTGCGGGTGCCACGGCGTCCCCTTCGGCTCGCCCGGCGCGTACTCCACCGAGCCCATCTGGTCCATGTGGACGAACGGATCGAGCATCGTCAGCGGGACGCCCGCGAACGCCCGATGCACCGGGAAGCCCTCGCCCTCCAAGCCGGTCGGTGCGGTCGTCACGAGGGCCACCCGGCGCTCACCCCCACGGGAGGACAGGGATTCCAGCCGTGGCAGAGTCAGGTAGTCGGCGGTCACAGCAGGCATTTCATCACTCCCCAGT
>PKXE01000163.1:1008-2464 GCA_003132265.1 Candidatus Dormiibacterota bacterium
GCTCATTATCGTAGACCCCCTTCGAGTTCGCGGGCCCCCAGTCGATCGGGCCCTGGACCGGCTCGCTCGCCTCGCCGACGCGGGCACCGGCGAGGATCCGCGGCTCACCCCTGCTCCGGCCGGTTCGGTAGTGCCCCTCAAGAGCAGGCGGTACTCGCTTGACCCGGCNNGGACCTGGTCGGACTCGATCCGTAGGTGTAGGCGCTGTCGGCGTAACGACTACCCGACCACGCCCCCGCGGGCACCATGTTCGACAATTGGTCCCGCTCCGCTGGCGAGAGGCTCACGTGCACCGAGGCGGCGTTCTCTTCGAGGTTGCTACGACGCTTTGTCCCCGGGATCGGCACCACGTCCGGTCCCTGGGCGAGCAGCCAAGCCAGTGCCAGCTGAGCCGGGCTCACCCCATTGTCGGCGGCCAAGTGTCGCACCAGCTTGACCAACTCCACGTTCCGCTCGAAATTCTCACCCTCGAAGCGAGGATTGTGACGACGGAAATCATCGTCCGCGAAATCATCGGTGGTGGTTATCTTGCCGGTGAGGAATCCCCTTCCCAGCGGGCTGTAGGGGACCAACCCAATCCCCAGCCGACGGGCGGTGGCCAGAAGTTCGTCCTCGATGTCCCGCGTCCACAGCGACCACTCGCTCTGCAAGGCGCTGATGGGGTGGGTCGCCGCCGCGCGTTCCAGCGAGTCGACGCTGGCCTCCGACAGGCCCAGGAAGCGCACCTTGCCGGCCTGGACCAACTCGGCCATGGCACCGACGGTGTCTTCGATGGGCACCTGGGGGTCGACGCGGTGCTGGTAGTAGAGGTCGATGTAGTCGACTCCCAGCCGTTGCAGGGACGCTTCGCAGCAGCTCTGAACATACTCAGGGCGGCCGCTGATCGAAGTGGCCATCGGCTCGTCGCGCAGGATCCCGAACTTGGTGGCCACGACGACTTTGTCCCGGCGGTTGGCGATGGCGCGCCCGATCAGCCGCTCGTTGTGGCCGTCCCCGTAGGCGTTGGCGGTGTCCAGGAAGCAGATCCCCAGTTCCAGGGCCCGGTCGATGGTGGCCAGTGACTCAGCCTCGTCGGCGGGGCCGTAGACCTGGGACATGCCCATGCAGCCGAGCCCGATCGCCGACACCAGAAGGCCCTGGTTGCCCAGCCGGCGCATGGGAAACGGGAGGTCTGCCATCGCCGGCAGTCTAGCCGCCCGTCTGGTCGGCCTTCGGGGCCAATCTCGCTGGCTGCAGCACCCGCTCGGGGAAGCGACAGGCGACCTGATGCCCCGGGCCACCCCCCTGGCGCTGCGGCTCGCCGCACCGGCAGATCTCCGGGGCCGCCGTAGCCTCTGGGCCACTGTCCGCTAGCAGCCGCGGATCCGCGAGGTCGCGGTCCGGCGCTCCACAGCACCGGTTGGTATGACGGCCTCCAGCACAAGACCATGACCAACGTCGCCAACCGCACCAGCCC
>PKXE01000163.1:2518-2706 GCA_003132265.1 Candidatus Dormiibacterota bacterium
GCTGCCCGTCACTGAGTTCCAGCCTACCCGGCCGTCCCCACCACGGCGAGCCATTTTCCACACCCGGCTAGGCTCGTGGGGAGGCCCGACCAAGCACCAAGGAGGGCTACTGCCACGCCGAGTGCCCCTGTTTCTTCAGAGGTCTTACAGCTGGATTTCAGTGGAATTGCACTCCGACTTCAGGATGG
>PKXE01000163.1:2805-8706 GCA_003132265.1 Candidatus Dormiibacterota bacterium
AGACGTTGATAGTGGTCGAGGAATCGATCTGCCACCGCTAACCCGTATCCGGTCGCAAGATTCCAGCGCATGTGCGCGGTATCAACCGCAACCGAGCCCCAGGAACCTTGGGTCCAGTCCACCACACCAGTGAGCCGGCCCTCGAGCCAGAGTGTGTTGCCCGGGTGGTAATCGCGGTGGATCAGGGATTCCTCACCGGGGGGCGTCGGCCCTCCGGCGATCCTGGCCGCCTGCGTCCACCGGGCTGGCTCTGATGACCAGTCCGGAGGGGCGATCAAGTCGAGGTTTTCGTGGTAACGCGCGTAGCCGGGCAGGCGCTCGCGCGCCCCGCCGCCGACCGCGTGGATCGCCACCAGGGCCTTCGCCAACTGCCAGACAAATGATTCGATATCTTGCGGCNNCAGCACCGCGGCCTCACGCTGCGGGGTAAAGCCCGGATCGTTGGCTTCCCATCCCGGCCTGGCCCAGCGCCGCAGGACCAATTCCTGATCCGCCCCGCCGGGACGGCGAACGGTGACTACGTGGCTCGCGTGCCAGTGGCCTTCGGGCAGCCGGTGGATGGCGACCACCTCCGCGTCCGCCCCCACCGACGCGGCAACCCAGTCCAGGGTCTCAGCCGGAGGTCGAAGCGGGTCGGTTACGTCCGGAGAGATCGCCTCAGTTCCGTCTGCTGGCTCAAACGTGGGCTTCACGTTTTACTAATGTGCGAGAGGGGCGCTGGCAGTCACGCCAGAGCCCGCTGACGCTTGGTAGCACGTGGAGCTGGCCCACGCCGCCGGAACGGTAGTTGTCAAGTGGGTTTCAGCGAGATTGGTCTCGGTCAGCTCAGCGCGGCCTCGAGCAGCCGACCGACCGCCGCCGGAAGCCTCTCCGCGATCCGGTAATACACCCAGATCCCCGCTTTGTGCGACTCAACCAGCCCCGCCGCCTTGAGCTTTCCCATGTGGTGAGAGATGGTCGGCTGGCTGAGGTCATAGGCAGCGGTGAAGTCACAGATGCAGACCGGGTCCGGAGACTGGCGCAGGGTGGCGAGAATGCCGAGGCGGGTGGGATCGGCCAGCACCTTGAACAGCGCGGCCGCGTCAGACGCCTGTCCCGGCTCGATGGCGATGTCGAGTTCGCAGCAGCTCCCCCGCTGCCGCACCAGGGGCAGCTCTTCGACGGTCATGGACCGATTCTATCCCATCCATTGACAGGCATCGATGGGAATCGCTAAACTCTAGAACTATCGATGGACATCAATGGGACTGGAGAATGCTGATGGGCGAGATCAAGGAAGAGGTCCGGAGCCACTACGCCGAGCTGGCCGAGCAGATGGGGGGACCGGCGGGCTGCTGCACCTCAACGGACGACGTCTGCTTCGCCGACTACTCGGGGGCGGGCCTGGGCGAGCTGGGCCTGACCAGTGCCCACAGCCTCGGCTGTGGGAATCCGACCCTGCTGGCGCAGCTGGAACCTGGCGACGTGGTCCTCGACCTGGGCAGTGGCGGCGGCCTGGATGTCCTCCTCTCGGCCCGGCGGGTCTACCCGGGCGGCCACGCCTACGGCGTCGACATGACCGACGAGATGCTGGCGCTGGCCAACCGCAACCGGGAGAAGGCTGCGGTCGAGAACGCCACCTTTCTCAAGGGGACGATTGAGAGCGTCCCCCTCCCAGATGGCACGGTCGACGTGGTGATCTCCAACTGCGTCATCAACCTGGCCGAGGACAAGGGCGTAGTGCTCAAGGAGGCCTTCCGGGTGCTCAAGCCGGGCGGCCGGCTGGCGGTAGCGGACATGGTCGAGATCGAGACGCTCGTGCCGGCGGTGAAAAGTGCGCTGGCTGCCTGGGCGGGTTGCATCGCCGGCACCATCCCGGTCGAGGACTACCGAAGGCTCCTTCTGGAGGCTGGCTTCGAGGAGCCGCAGATCGAAGTCCACGACACCCACAGCCTCCCCGAACAGGAAGGCAAGATCGGCAGTACCTACATCAGGGCCCACAAGCCACTGACCGGTGCTGACCCCTCGTGATCGGGATGGNNGTCGCGAGGGGGTGCTCCGCCGCCGGGAGAGTGACCAGGAGATTTTCGAAGATGGGTGTGTCGGTCGAAGCAGGCAGGTTCGTGTAGGCGACGCCATTCATCTCAAGCCCAGGCTGCGCGTCGGGAAGGCGGTAACCGATCAAGCCAGGAGCGAGTAGCTCAGTCTGAAGTCCCGCAGCGGGCGACGATGCCGGTCCGAGACCCGACGAAGGAAGAGCATCAGCGACTGCCGGGAAGAAGGCGCTGGCGTCCCCCCAAGTACATCCCACGCAGGCCCCGTCGAACTGGTAGACCATCTCGGCGCCATCCCCCGGCGAGGCGCCCATCGGGAGCAGGGTGAAGGCAACGCTGCCGTCCGCACCCACTTCGCCGCTCCCGGTCCAACCTGCCGGCGCCACCACCACGGTCCCGGCGACTCCATATGCCGCGACCTCACCCGATAGCGAAGGTGGCACTGAGGCGCGGATGGTGGCCGGGTAAGAATTGGGCGCGCCCGGCACCCCGAATGTCGTCGGCAAGGCGACTACCCCCAAGGTCAGCGTGGTGGTCGTGGGCAAGCTCGGAGACGCGGAGGGACTGGTCCGCGGGGCGGGGTCCGGCCGCGGAGTCGGTAGTGGTGATGCGCCTGGGCTCGTCGAGCAACCCGCCAGCACCCCACTCGCAACCATTGCCGCCACGGCGACCGCCAGTGCGCTCAACGACCGGGTCATGCTCTCGCGATGCTAGCTAATGGACCGCGCCCGACGAGGCCGGCAGGACCGCCGATGCCCAAGGTTCGGCGGCACCAGGCGGCGGCTGACCNNACCGCGTCCGCAGATCCCGACCTGGTAACCGTGTCCTGAAATGCGGACGATGCTACGATGTCCGTAAATGAGGACACGATCGGACCGTCCACAAAAGCTCGCCCCCTTCCGCGTCTACAGCCCCGGGTCACTCGGTGCGGCCGTCCGCCACTACCGCCAGCAGGAAGGCCTCTCCCAGGCGGAGCTGGCTGAGCGAACCGGTCTCAACCGCACCTACCTCTCGGCCCTCGAGCACGGACGGGAAACGGAGCAGGTCAAACGCATCCTCCGCGTGCTCAGGCAGCTCGGGGTCCGCATGACCTTGGAGAAGGCAGACTGGTGATGGCGGACGGACTCGCCGTGTGGCTCCACGGCTTGCGAGTCGCACTGATTGACCAGGAGCGCGGGCGCCTGCGCCTGGCCTACACCGACGAAGCACTCGCCCAGTACGCGCCGGGCACTCCCTTGCTCTCCCTATCGCTCCCCGTGGGCGCTCGGCGCTACGCCCACGGTCTGGTGCGACCGTTCCTGGACGGCCTCCTTCCGGAGGGGGAGGCCAGACAGGCGATCGCGAACGATTTCCAGCTGCCGAGGGACGACACATTCGGCCTGATCCGAGCCCTCGGGCTCGACTCTGCCGGCGCCATGGTGATCCTACCGACTGGTGAACCGGCACCGCCGCCACCGACCACATTGACCGCGGAGCCTCTCCACGAGGACGAGATCGGAGCCTTGTTAGACGACCTGCGCCGGGCGCCACTCGGGGTCAGTAGCCGTGTCCGCCTCTCCCTGGCTGGGGTGCAGGAGAAGCTCCTCCTCACCCGGATGCCCGGCGGCGGCTGGGGCCGCCCGGTGGACGGCACCCCATCGACGCACATCCTCAAGCCCGCAATCGAGCGCTTCCCCGGGACGGTCGAGAACGAGGTGTTCTGCATGCGGCTCGCCCGCAACCTAGGCTTGGACGTCCCCGCCGTCGAGATGGCCACGGTCGCTGGCCAACGACTAATCGTCGTCGAACGGTATGACCGTACCGTCCGCCCGGACGGGTCAGTCGAGCGCATTCACCAGGAGGACTTCTGCCAGGCGACTGGCATCGTTCCCGAGCAGAAGTACGAGGAGGATGGCGGCCCCTCCCTGCGCCAAATCGCCGAGATCCTGCAGGTGGCAGTGAGCCCGGATTCGCTGGACCAACTACTTCGAGCCGTCACTCTGAACGTCGCGATTGGCAACGGTGATGCGCACGGAAAGAACTACTCCCTGCTCCACGAACCATCAGGCGCTCTGCGCCTCGCCCCGCTCTATGACCTCGTGTGCACGCTCGTCTACGGAGACGACCGGCTGGCCATGTACATCGACAACCTCCACCGCAGCGATCGGGTGACCGCCGACCGCCTGGTCAACGAAGCCGTCCGGTGGGGGATGTCGCGTCGCCGGGGTGTCGAGGTGGTCAGCGACCTCCTGGAGCGCATCCCCGCCTCAGCGGAGGCGGCGCGTGACGAAACCGAGGGCCTCACTCCGGCTGTTCTGGCGGCTGTCGAGTCGCAGTTAGCCAAACTGCGGAGCGCGTTGCCCCGAGCCGCCTGAGCGCCGACCAGCCCAACATCCTGATGCGATGGGCCGCCCGGGGGATGGCTCAGTCCGGCAGGGCGGGTCCCCTAACGCTCCCCGGCTCCGGCCGCCGCACCTGACGCCCAGGCCAGAACAACCACCCAATCTGGCCGGCCACGCTGAGCGCTCCGNNGTGCGGCTGTAGCGGTGCAGCCACACCAGGAAGGGGATGATCTTGTAGTACTTGCCAATGATCGCGAAGCCGAAGCAACCGACGATCGCCACGTAGCCATACGCCACGATCCAGTCCCGCGTCAACGGGTGACCGGCGGCGAGGGCAAGGCCCATCCCGCCCGCCAGCAGCAGCGAGAGGCAGCTGACTCCGACGTAGAGATGCTCCAGGGTTAGCGGGCGGCGGCGCCGCCGCCCGAACATCACCCCCAGATCCGCCACGAAGACCACTGCCGACGCTCCGATCACGGCCGCGAAGAGGACGATGAACGCCGATCCGGGCACCAGGAGGAGGGCTATCACCAGTCCCAGGAGCCCGCCATTCCAGAGCACCAAGTTGGCGTAGGCGGTGCGCCAGCGCTTCCGGTGCGACAGCGCGAACAGCTCCATCAGCTTGTACGACACCCCCATCAAAGTGCAGCCCAGCCAGCCGACCAGTCCAGCGTGGACATGCGCCGCCAACAGGTTGGGAGTGATGTTGAACCAGTTGAAGTACCAGTCGAGGGCCCAGGTGACGCCGAAGCCGATCGTGACCAGAAACCAGCAGGTCGAGGCCAGCAGATAGAAGGCCATCGGGTGCCAGTTGTGCACCCGCCGGTAGCTGAGGAAGAGGCCGAGGGCGAAGTTCAGGATCCCCAGCGCCGCCAGCGACCCGAAGATGGAGACGCCCGGGTTCCACGAGAGGTACAAGCTCGGCACGAAGCCGGCGACGCCCACGGTGTAGACGCAAAAGTTCACCCGCCCCATGCGCAGGCTGTGGATCTGGGCGCCCAGGGCGACGGGGAACAGCTGGTAGAGCGCTCCCATCACCGTCATCGTGACCCAGCCCAGCACCGCCAGGTGGGTCAGCGCGAACACCCTCGGGTCGTCACTGCCCGCCACGAGGTCGGGGGCCAAGACCGGCACGGCAGCCGCCACCGCGACGAGCGCGACCGCCGAGGCGAGGAAGTACGGGAGGGGCAGGCTGATCTCCGGAGACCGCTGCGGCCGGATCATCGGGCTCCCCTATTCATATCTCGGAATAGTCTAAGACTAATAACTTATACTGGCCCGATGGTGGTCGCTAACGCCCCCGGCGGCGTGCGGATCCACCGGGCGCTGGCCGGATGGAGCCGGGTCGCGGTGCTGACCGAGCTGCGGTCGGCCGAGGCCCCCCTGGATGTGCGGGAGCTCGCTGCCCGCACCGGGCTCCATTCCACGACCGTCCGGTTCCACCTGGATGTCCTTGCCGAGGCCTCCTTGGTGCGTCCGGCTACCGAAAGGCAGGCGCGGCGGGGCCGGCCTCGCCAGCTCTGGGCGGCGGTCGATCAGCCGGAGCC
>PKXE01000163.1:8764-18498 GCA_003132265.1 Candidatus Dormiibacterota bacterium
GGAAGGTCTGGAGATCAAGTTGCACCGGTGCCCGTTCGGGGACGTAGCCGAGGACAACCAGTCGGTCGTCTGCTCAGCTCACCTCGGGCTCTTGCAAGGGGCCCTCTCAGAGATGGGGGCACCGGTGACAGCCACCCGGCTGGACCCCTTGGTTGAGCCCTCGTTGTGCATTGCCCATCTGGCCCCAGCGGACGCAGCCGCGGGGTCTGCGGAGGACCACGATGCCGTTGGGTGAGCTGGCCTCGATCGGTTCTGACGAGGCCATTCGCAGCGAGGCCTGGGAGCGGCTCACCGAGGTGCTCGACCCCGAGTTGGGCATCGACCTGGTGAACCTGGGCCTGATCTACGAGCTGGCGGTGCAGGACGGCACCGTGGAGGTGGCGATGACCCTGACCACTCCCGGCTGCCCGATGAGCGGGAGCATGCCCCAGGCCGTGGAGCGGGCCCTGGAGACGATCCCCGGGGTCAAGGCGGTCGGNNGACGCATTGGGATGGCGGTAGGAGGGTTCTGAATTGGCGCAGTTGGATGTGCGGTCGCTGATGGCGGCCGGTGGCGACCCGTTCGCCGAGATCATGGCGGCGGTGGAGCTGCTCGGCCCGGCCGAGCCGCTGGAGCTCATCGCTCCGCTCGACCCGGTGCCTCTCTACGCGGTGCTGGGAGCGCGCGGGTATGAGCACGAGTCAGAGGACCTAGGCGGCGGCGACTATCGGGTGGTCTTTCACCGCCCGGCCGAGACCAGCTGAGGTGGTGGTTCCCCCGGTGACCCGGCTGCTGGGCGACAGATTCGCGGTCCCACCTCCCTCGGCGAGCGGAGTGGGCCGGCGCGTCTTGTTCAGCTCCGAGCATGCTCGGACGATGCTGCTCTCCTTGGAGGACGGCGCCTCCATCCCGGTCCACGCGCCNNCTACGGGCACTGGGCGGCCGGTTTGTGGCGGTGGCGATGGTGACCCCGCCCCCCGACGAGGCGGACCACGACCCCACTGAGGGAACCGACCCCTGGCCGTCGGAGAGTGGGGTGGACCTGGCCCAGCTGATCCACACCGAGCACCAGGGGCTGATCAGGCCGATCGACCAGCTCCAGGAGCTGGCTCAGGAGCTGCCCCAGATCGAGCCGTCGCTGCTGAAGGAGCGGCTCACCGAGTCGGTGCGGTTCCTGAGGCATGACCTGCTCCATCACGCCGCGGCCGAGGAGGAGGTCATCTACCCGGCGGTGGACCGGGTGCTGCGCTCGACCGGGGGCGCGACCAGGTCGATGATGATGGACCACTCTCGGATTGCGGAGATGACCGGTGAGCTGGAGCGTCTTCTGGAGGGCCCGGTCTCTGAGGACCTCCGGATCAGCGCCCAACGGCTCCTCTTCGGGCTGGAGGCGCTCATCAGCAACCACCTGAACAAGGAGGAGGCCATCTATCTCCCCCAGCTGGGACGGCTCGGCGCCAACGGTCAGGCTGACCTCTTGGCCCATCTCCAGGGGCACGGCTCGGGCGGCCCTGAGGTCGAGGGTTGATTCCCTTGGCTGAGTCCCGGGTTGCCGCCACCGGGACTCCCTAAGCCAGGTTGGAAGGAGGGCAGGCGATGCGAGCTGACTACGCTCATAAGCTCCCGGGGCTGATCGAGGCGATGGTCCAGCTGGGGTCGGTGGTCGACACCGCGGAACTGGACCCGCTCCTGCTGGAGCTGGTCAAGATCCGGTCCTCTCAGATCAACGGCTGCGCCTACTGCCTGGACATGCACACCAAGGACGCCTTGGCCCTGGGGGAGACGACCCAGCGGCTGGCGCTGGTTTCCACCTGGTCGGAGGCGCCCTGCTACACCGCCCAGGAGCGGGCCGCCCTCCAGTGGTGCGAAGGCCTCACCCGGCTGCCCGAAACCGGTGCCCCCGACTCCGATTACCAGGAACTGGCAGCGAATTTCACCGAGCGGGAAGTGATCGCGCTGACGCTCGCGGTGGTGGCGATCAATGGGTGGAACCGCTTGGCAGTGGGTCTGCGGGCACCGGTCGGAAGCTATGTCTCCCACCGGTCTCCGGCGGGCGGCCCGGCAGTAATCGGGTAGGAGGAGCCGATGGCGGACCAGACCTTCGGGGCGCCGGAGGAGTGGGCGGGGTCCGGCCGGGAGGCGGTGGGATTGGTTCACACCGGGGGATAGGCGGTCGTCTGAGCGGTGCCCACGGCGACGGGTGGGGCCGGGTCGGGCAGCAGTCCGGAGGAGCTGCTGGCGAGTGCCGGGGGCACCTGCTACGCGGCGACCCTGGGGCTCGACCCGGTGCCCCGCCGAGCTTCCTTACGCCCGGCTCGAAGTCACCGTCCGGGAGCTGGTGACCCGGACCCACGGAGATGCCCTCGAGATCGCAGAGATCCAGTTGACCCCGGCCGTCATCGGGGGGAGCCGGCCCGCCAGAAGGAGTCCGAGGTGCAGGCGTTAATGACCCGCGACGATTGCTTCGTCGGACGCCACCTGGCGGGTGCGGATCGTCCGGGAGGCATAGGAGAGCCGCTCGACGGACTTGCCAAAGCGCTGGGCTGGAACCTCAGGATGCTCGGCGACTGCGAGTGCCCCACCCGGCCTCCCGACCCCCGGCGTCGCGCGATCCCGGCTTAGCCGGCGACCAGCACCAGCTTGCCGGTGACCTCCCCAGACTCCAGCTGCTGAAAGGCCGCGGCGGCCTCGGCTAGCGGGTAGGTCTGGTCGATCAGCGGTCGGACTCCGGCAGTTCTAACCGTGCTGAGGAGCGCCGAGAACTCGGCCCAGGTGCCCATCGTCGAGCCGAGGATCTGGAGCTGGCGCCAGAAGATGCGCCGCAGGTCGGCGGGCGGATCGGCACCCGCCGTTGCCCCGGCCACCACCACCGCGCCTCCCCGCCGGAGCACGCGGAGGCTGGTCGCCCAGGTGGCCTCCCCGACCGACTCCATCACGGCGTCGACCCCCAGGCCTCCGGTGAGCCCCAGCACCTCGCCGACCGCCTCTTTTCCGGTCGCCACGGCATGGTGGACTCCCCGCGTGAGTGCCGCAGCCCGCTTGGCCGGGTCGCGACTGGTGACGATCACCCGCAGGCCACCGGCCAGCGCCAGCGCCTCCGCGGCAGTCGACAGGCCGCCCCCGGCTCCCTGGATCAGGACGTTGTCACCGGGCCGGAGCGCGGCCTTGGTGAAGAGCATCCGGTAGGCGGTCAGGTAGGTGGTAGGCAGGCAGGCTGCCTGCTCGAAACTGAGATCGGCAGGCAGCGGGAAGACGTTCATCGCCGGCACCACGCAGTACTCGGCGAAGGTTCCCTCCCAGGTGCCCTCGCTGAGCATCGCGAACTTGCGGCAGGAGGTCTCGTCCGGTCCGAGGCAGGCGGCGCAGACCCCGCAGGTGACCACCGAATGCGCTACCACCGGAGTTCCGAGCGGAATCCGCTCCTCGGTCTCCGGGCCGTAGGCGTCCACGGTGCCCGCCACGTCGCACCCCAAAGTCCAGGGGAAGGTGGAGGGAGCGCCGACCCCGGCCAGGGTCCAGAGGTCGTGGCGGTTGAGGGAGGCGGCGCGGGTGCGCAACCGCACCGCTCCGCGCGGTGGGGCGGGCATCTCCCGCTCGCCGACCGCCAGGTTGTCGAGTGGCTTGGGACCGCCGGCGGCGGTCGCGAACGCGGCTAGCACTGGGGCAGCCCTCCTGTCAGCCGCCTCTTGCTCGGCGGCTGGTTGCGACTTTAGTCGCCGGAACCCGAGGGCGTCGGCGAAGCCGCGCCCAGAGCCCCGGAGACGTAGACGGCGCTGACCTGGTCGGCGCCATTGACGACGGTCGAGGTGCTGGTGCCGGTCACCCTCTCGGGGCCGACCTGCCAATCATGAAAGGGCCAGCTGTTCGAGTCAGTAGGTCGCTCCTTGAGGTTGACGGTGGCGCCGCAGGGGAGGCTGACCGTCCTGGTCGCGCTGCCGAAGGTGAAGCTGGTCCCGCCCGAGGTGGCGGTGACGGTCCCCCAGGTAGTTCCCGAGGTTGTGGTGATGCTCACCGTCAGCCGGCAACTGGTGCCGGCGCTGGCCTGGGGCGAGTTTTTCGGGATGGGGGACGAGGTGGTGGTGCAGGCCGGCGCCGTGAGCGCCAGCGCGAACAGCGCCGCCGCCAGTAGCCACCTGCGGATGACGGGCGGGAGAGACCAGAGGGACCCACCCTTGGTTGCCGCCACCGACCTCTTCATCGTGTCAGTTCACCTAGTCCGGAGAGGAAGTTGTGCTGCTCCGGGCCGCCGTCCCAGATGAGCTGATCTATTCTGAGTGCGCGATGTCTTCGGAGGTTGAGAGCCGACGCGCCAGTAAGCGCGACCGCCGCGGATATTCGGCTACGCCCTCAGTAAACCCGATCATCATCCAGTCGCTGCGCCGTCGGGTCGACCGCGTCGCCCGACGGATGGCCATCGAAATGGCCCGGACAATTCCCCTCGCCGAGGGGTTTGGGGGCGGCTCGGCATTCGGCAGTGAGGTGCTGGCGGCCTGCCGGGAGGGGGTCGGAACCATGCTCTCCCTCTGGGCGGAGTCGCGACCGCCGTCGCACGCCGAGCTGCAGCAGCTCTCCCGGATGGGCGGGCGGCTCGCCAGCACCGGGGTTCCCCTGGACGCGATCCTCCGGGCCTATCGGGTCGCCGCCCTGGTCATTTGGCAGCATGTGATCGACGCCGTCAGGATCCATCCTGAGATCGAGGCGCAGTCGGTACTGACCGCGGTGGGGCCGCTCTTCGACTACCTGGACGCCATCAGCGTCGCCGTCAGCACCAGCTACCTGGAGACGAGGGAGCGGGCTCGCCGTGAGCAGGATCGCCAGTACGACCAGTTCTTCAGCGATGTGCTGGGCGGGACCGCGGACCTGGAAATGGTGGCCAAGGCCGCCGAGGGCGGCACGGTGCTGGAGTTCCCCTACCGGCTGGTGGTGGTGGGAGCCGATGATGCGTCCGCCGAGACCACCATCGCGACCGCCTGGATGGTGGTGGGTGCCCACGTCGCCCTGTACCAGTCCAGCGTGGTGGCGCTGGTGCCGGCCCAGGCGCGGATCGGGACGCTCCAGCGTCTGCTCCAGGTGGCGCTGGGAGCTGATCGAGCGCCCTGGCAGATGGCCCTGGGGCCGACAGTGGCAACTCTCGGGGACGTTCCAGCGGCGGTTCGGGCTGCCCGCGACGCTCTCACGGTGGGCCAGATCCTGATGCCGGATCAGGAGCTGTACGACACCGCCAGACTCCATCCCTACCTGGCCTGGCTCCACGACCTCGAAGGACTGCGGGAGTTCGTCGAGGGTGCGCTCGGACCCCTTCTGGAACGAGAGCGCACGCGCAGCTTGCCCCTCCGGCAGACCCTGGAGGCCGTGCTGAGCCACGAGGGCCTCAGCGCGGCCGCCCGGTCGCTGGGGGTCCACCGCCACACCCTGCTCTATCGGATGGAACGGATCGAGGACCTGATCGGTAGTTGGAACGACGCCGAGGACCGGCTCCGGCTGGAGCTGGCGCTCCGGGGCTCACGGCTCCTGGACGCGCTGGCCCCGCTGGAGCTGATCAAGCCGACGGCGCGCCTCACCGCCGAGGGTCGCCACTAGTGGTCTGTCGGTCAAATGAGCCGGCGGGCTCTGCGGCTGCGGCGAGCTTCGTGCCGAGCCGAAAGCGCTCGGCCGGTAGCGCGAGCGTTCGTGATCCCTGTCATGCAGCGCGCTCGTGATCGGCGAGGGCTTCATCGATTGCGTGGCGGGCGATGCCGGAGAGCACCGGGTTGCTGATCTTGTAGTAGGGGAGGGCGATCAGCCCGAACGACAGTGCCCAACCGCGACCACGCGCCCAGGTCGCGTCATCGACCGGTAGCGCTGCACGGAATGCCTCTCGGGCCTCCGCGGAGAGGTACGTCCACGCGACCATCACATCACATGCGGGATCGCCCACGCCCAGACACCCGAAGTCAATGACGGCGCTTAGCCGGCCCTTTTGGGCCAGCAGGTTCCCCGACAGGAGGTCTCCGTGGAGCCAGACGGCCGGACCGTTCCACGCCCGTACCTGGAGTGCTGCTTCCCACGTCGCGGTCACTGCCTCGGCATCGAGTGTGCTGTGCAGGGTTGCGATCGCGGCTCGGGTGAGAGAATCTCGCATTGCCAGCGGCACGCCGCGGAAAGAGTTGTTCGCCCCCGGGGGCGGCCCGCCCGCGGGATCGATCCGCTGCAGGGCAGCGACAAATTGAGCCAACTCGGTCGCCGCTTGGCGTGGATCGGCGATGCGCTCGATGGTCGCGTTCTCGCCTTCGAGCCACTGGTATATGGACCAATGCCAGGGGTAGCCCTCGGCGGGCATCCCTTTCGCGAGCGGGACAGGGATGGCAAGCGGTAGGAGCGGGGCAAGTCTAGGCAGCCACTGGTGCTCCTTCTCCACTTGCCCGGTGGCCCCGTGGATGCGGGGCAGTCGCACGGCCATGTCGTCGCCTAGCCGATAGATGGCGTTGTCCGTCCCGGTGGAGTGGACCGGCTCGATGGGAAGGTCTGCCCACTGCGGAAACTGCGCGGCGAGCAACCGGCCCACGAGAGATACGTCAATGCGCAACTCGTCGGCGTGCATCTTGCCAGCAGACATGCGCTCTCCTTGACTTGGTGAAATCGCAGTGTGACAGGGACGACGGGAGTGCGTGGAGCGACTGCCCGATGGCGCTTTCCTTGTTGGGCGTCGGCCGACGTCCATTCCACGGCTCCGGACGTCATCCACCTATCCGGCGATCTGGACGACCAGAACCCCACCAGCTCATTTGACCGACGGACCACTAGCACTGCCGATTCTTGAAGAGCTGCAAGCAAGAAGGGACCGCCCGGGAGCCATCGCTGGCGACCTCTAACCGCAGAGGGCACTCGGCGTCTCGGCGCTTCAGGGCAAGCAGACCGCCTTGTGCGACCTGCGCCGCAATGGCGCCTGNNGCGGCCGGCGTCCGTGAGAGCCGCGACGGCCACCAGTTCCACCGCCCCAGCAGGACGGCGGCGGAGGGGACAACCAGGGTGCGGATGATGAAGGTGTCCATGAAGACGCCGGCGGCGACCCCGAAGCCAATCTGCTGGATCTCAGCTGCCCCGGAGGTCCCACCGCCGGCGAGTCCGAGAACCGCGAAGGTGCCGCCCAGGACCAGGCCAGCGGTGCTGATCGTGGTCCCGGTCATGGCGACCGCGCGCTGGATCGCCTGACGCAGCGGCATCAGCTGCACCTCCTCCCGGATACGGGTCATCATCAGGATGTTGTAGTCGGAGCCCAGCGCCATCAAAAAGACGAACAGTAGGAAGGGCAGGAGGAAGTTGATGCCGTCCTGGCCCAGGATGTGGACGAAGACCACCGACACCAGGCCCAGCGTCGCCAGGTAGGAGAGCACCACGCTCACCACCAGGTAGACCGGCGCCACCAGGCTGCGCAGCACCAGGGCCAGCAGCAAAGCGATCAGGACCGCGACCACAGGGATGATGTGGACCAAGTCAGTGTTGGAGATGTTCTGGACGTCGTAGGCGAAGGGCAAGATCCCGAAGATGCCGTTCTCCTCGGCCCCAATACGACTTGCCACCTGCGCCACCGCCGTCCGGACCGCAGGCACCGCGGCCAAGGCGAGGGCGGAGTTGTCGTTGTTGTGCAAGAGGAGGGTGGAGAACTGGATCGTGTGTCCGTCGGGGCTGATGAACTGGGCCAGCTCCCGGTAGGAGTTGTAGAGCTCGGGCGACACCGCGGCGCTGCCGGGCTCGGCGGGCGGGAGCAGGCCGGGAGCCCCCAGCTCGGCCTGGAGCGCGCTCACCTCAGCCGGCGTCAGTCGGGAGGCAGCCAGCGCCCCGACTACCGTCCGGAACTGCTGGCTGCGAGCCAGATCGGCCTGGGCGGTGGCGAGGATGGCCGGGTTGCTCCACACCGAGTAGGGCAGCCGGAAGAGCACCGCCGAAGCCTGCACGTTGGAGGCGGGGAAGTCCCGGGCCAAAACCGCCGCGCCGGCCGCGGAGTTGGTCCCGCTGGGAGTGGAGGTGTTACCGAAGCCGGCCGTGGTGCTGGTCAAAGCGCCGGTGGCGATGCCGCCGAATACCGCCACCCCGGCGACCAGGATCCAAAGCGGCCGTCGCACCACCCGCTTCGCCAGCGTGGCGTAGATCCCGGTCCGGGGGCGGTCCTCCCGAACGGTTCTGGTGGGCCAGAACACGGCCCTACCGAAGATGGCCAGGAGGGCCGGCAGCAAGGTCAGCCCGGACAGGAGCATTAGGCCGATCCCAATCGCCAAGGCGGGGCCCAGGCTCTGATAGATGCCGAACTGGGCCAGCACCAGGCTGAGTAGGGCAACTATGACCGTCAGGGCGGAGAAGGTGATCGACTCCCCGACCGTGCTGACCGCCTTGACCACGGCCGCCTGAGGCTCGAGGCCCCGACGGAGCTCCTCACGGACACGAAAGACCAGGAAAAGGCCGTAGTCGGTCCCCGCCCCCAGCACCAGGACGATGAGGAGCACCTGGGTTATCACCGAGACCTGGACCCCGATGTGGGTGGCTTCAGCGACGACCGGACCGGCGAGGGTGAGCACCAGAGCCGCGGGCAAGAGCGTGACGAGGGGAGCCAGCAGCGCCCGGAAGGCGACCAGCAGGAGGGCGAGGATGAAGACCACCGAGAAGAGCTGGGTCAGGCTCTGGGAATGCTTCGATGACTGCTGACTGTCGATGATGGTGGGGAGGTCACCCGTCAGGTAGAAACTGAGCCCCGGCACGCTGGCGGCCTTGAAGTCCGAGCGGATGGAGTGCACCAGCTGGGAGGCGTTGCCGCCTCCGAAGGCTGGCACCGCCGCCTCGATGAGCGCCTGGCGCGCTTTGCCGTTGGGCGAGATCCCCAGGTCGCGGACCAATCGCACCCGGGGCAAGGTCCGTAGCTTGGCCTCGAACTTCGTGATCGCCTGCTGCTCAACCTCGGTCAGCGGGCTGCTGGAGCTGGCCGCGACCAGCGTCGCCGCCGCCAGCTTGGAGTTCTGGAAGGGGCTGGCGAGCTGAGCCGCCCGCTCGCTGGGGGAGGAGGCAGGCAAAAAGGCAGAGTTGGTGGCCTTGCTGACCGAGGCTAGGGACGGCAGCAGTTGGACGCCGACCACTACCACCACGACCCAGGCGACCACCACCGGGCCGCGGAAGCGGACGGCGAAGTGGCCGAGGCCGGCGAAAAAACGCGTCATCGGCTGGCCGTCCGGGCGGCCCCGCGCGCACCGGGACCGCGGACGTGTGCACCCTCCGCGGCCGAAGCCGGCTCGCCCGGAACCGGAGCGGGCGGCTCGGAGCCGGCCAGTTTCTCCAGGAGGCGGACCAGGGTCATGAGCTCCTCGTCGTCGTAGACGTCGGTCAGGACGGCGAAACTGGCCTCCTGGGCGCGCCAGACCTGCGCCGCCAGCGCCTCCGCGCGCGCCGTCAGGGCAACCTCGACGCTGCGCCGGTCGAGGGGGTCGTGACGGCGCTCCACCAAGCCGTGCACCACGAGCCGGTCGATGACCTCGGTGGTGCTGCTGCGGCTAATCCCGTGCAGCGTCGCCAACTCGTGCATGGCCAGGGGGCCCCGGGTGGCGAGAAGTCGGAGCACCTCGAACTGACGGATCGTTGTGTTGGCCACCACGTCGTGCAGGCTCGCGTCAAGCTCGCAAAGGTGGGAAGGCATGACGGCCTCAAAGCGCCGCCGGAACTGCGGCAGCAGGTCCACCAGGCGAGCGATCAGGGCACCACGCTCACCCTCCTCAACCCGGGACGCACCTCG
>PKXE01000163.1:18515-25234 GCA_003132265.1 Candidatus Dormiibacterota bacterium
CCTCGGCGACTTCAGTCAAGTGCCCGAAACCGGCTCCCGCGGGGAGGCTTGTCCGCGCTGCGGTGGGCGGTTTGTACGCGGATCGCTCTGATCTCAGGCTGAGCTCAGACGGGCGGCTGGCCGGGCCGAAATGAGTGGTTTTGGCGACCCTTGTTTCGGCCTTTCAGCCGTCACACAGCCCGCTGGTTCGACACGGTCCCGCCGGCTGACGGTCGGGGAGCCGTTTCGGGTCAGTGAGAATTACCTCCATGCCTACTCCCGTGGTGTTCTCTTGGAGTGCTGGGAANNGGAGCTCCTGGAACACCAGGCCCGGACGATCGGGCTGCCACTGGTCAAGGTGTGGATCCCGCCAGCCTGTCCGAACGCGGTTTACGAGGAGCGGATGGCTCAGGCTCTCGCTGCGGAGCCCCTCCGCAGCGTCCGCCACGTGGCCTTCGGCGACCTTTACCTAGCCGACGTCCGAGCTTACCGAGAAGGCCGCCTGGCCGTGGCTGGCAAGGCGGCCNNCGGCCTCGTTCGCCGGCCGGGCATTCGACGAGCGGCTCCTGGCCGACCTGCCCGAGGGCGTCGACCCGTGCGGTGAGCGGGGCGAGTTCCACACGTTCGTGTGGGACGCTCCCATGTACTCGGCATCCATACCCTGCCGGATTGGCGGGGTCGTCACCCGGGACAGCTTCGTCTTCTGTGACGTGCTTTCGGGAGGTGCAGGCCCCGGCACCTGAAATGGTTCGCTCCGTGCGCACTCAGCTCGANNGGCCTTCATGGATGGCCGCCGTCCGGGCCGGGTAGTGTTCAGGTCCGACGGGAAAGTGGCCGGGTTTTCGTCCTCGAGCCCGGTGGCTCTTAGTGCCTGCGAAATGCTCCGCGCTGGCCGCCGCTGCTGAGTTCGGTCTGAGCTGGCCGCGGCCCCGGGCACGCGGTCGGCGGTCCTGGCACATTCGTGGGCGTCTCTCTTCCCTGGCCGGGCCCTGCTGGAAANNGGCCTGCAGGGTGAGTCGGCGGAATCGAGAGCCACGCTGACGGGTCCCGAACTCTGTCAACTAATCGGGCTCCTCTCCCGAAGTTCAGAACTCCCGCGAAACTGGCCCTCGAGATCAACCCTGCCAGTCGATCTGCAAGAGGCCCACTACCCGCACGGGGAGTCGAACCCCGGTTACCACCTTGAAAGAGTGGTGTCCTAACCGCTAGACGATGCGGGCTCGGTGAGAGGCGCCCCTATACTCGCAGGAAGTGGCGGGGGTCCAGCTTGAGAAGGAACGTGACGAGAGTTGAGCACCGATCCAGACCGGGCGCGTAGCGCCTCCAACCCCTCGCCGACCGAGGCCCAGCGTTACCCCAACCTCGGCACCAAGGGCGTTTCGGTGAGCAGTTCCGAATCCGCTGACATCCCCATCCTCACCTCGCGCACCGAGGGCTGGGTCGTGGCGGTCGCCCTTCTGGTGGCGGGCTGCATCTCGATGGGAATCTACCTGGTCGTCCTGCACCATTGAGTTCCGCTCCCCCCGACCTGCTCCCGGAGCTAGTTGACCTTCCGGGGCGGCGGCGGCTCCGCTTCGCCCCCAGCCCCACCGGTGACCTCCATATCGGCAACGTCCGGACCGCACTGCTCAGCTACTGCCTGGCCGGCGAGGACGGGCGTTTCCTGGTCCGCATCGAAGACACCGACCGGGAGCGCTACCAGCCGGAGGCGGTTCCCCGGTACCTGGAGACCCTCGCCTGGCTGGGGTTGCACTGGGATGAAGGACCGGACATCGGGGGTCCCTGTGGCCCTTACGTAGAGTCCGAGCGGCTTCCGTACTTTCAGGCCGCGGCCGAGCGACTGGTGGAATCCCGGGCGGCCTATCCCTGCTTCTGCACCAGAGAACGCCTGGACGAGCTCCGCGCCGCCCAGCGGGCGGCCGGCCTCCCCACCCGGTACGACGGCCACTGCCGGAACCTGACCCCGGAAGAGGTCTCGGCTCGGCTCGAGCGCGGCGAGCCTTCGGTGGTGCGGCTCTGGATCCCGCCCGGGGAGACGAGGTGGGACGACCTGGTGCTGGGCCCGCAGTTGTTCGACAACGATTCGGTCGACGACCAGGTCCTGCTCAAGTCCGATGGGTTCCCCACCTACCACCTGGCCCAGGTGGTCGACGACCACCTGATGGGGATCACCGAGGTGGTGCGGGCGGTGGAATGGCTGCCGTCGACCCCCAAGCACCTGATCACCTACGCCGGCCTGGGATGGCAGCCGCCCCAGTTCGCCCATGTCGCCCTGGTGCTGGGCCCCGACCACAGCAAGCTCTCCAAGCGCCACGGCGCTCAGACCGTCAGTGAGTTCCGAGCGATGGGGTACCTGCCCGAGGCGCTGGTCAACTTCCTCGCCTTTCTGGGGTGGTCCCCGGGCACCGAGGAGGAGATCTTCACCCTCTCGGAGCTGCGCCGGCGCATGAGCTTCGACCGGCTCCAGTCCAGCCCCGCCATCCTTGACCAGCAGCGGCTCGACTACCTGAATGGAGTCTGGATCCGCAAGATTCCCGTCGAGGAGTTGGCCCAGCGCATCCAGCCCTTCCTGCCCCAGGCCAACCAAGAGCAGCTGCTGCCCATCGCGGCCATGGTGCAGGAGCGGATCCGCAGGTTGGACCAGGTCCCCGGACTCTTGGCGTTCGCCTTCTCCGAGCCGGCTCCCGATGCCGACTTTCTGAGGGGCAAGCTGACCCGGGAAGAGGCCCGTGCCTTTCTGGAGCGCGTCCCGGAGCTTCTGGGTGGCGACCCAGCCCAACTGATGGACAGGCTGCGGGGCCTGGCGCAGCAGATCGGGGGCGGCGACCCCGCCACCGAGAAGAAGTTCATCCAGGCCGCCATGCGGGTGCTGCGCGTCGCCACCACCGGGGCCGAGGTCACCCCTCCGCTTCCCGAGTCGATCGCGCTGATCGGGAACGAGGCGGCGGCAAGGCGGGTCCAGCGGGCCACTCGGGTCTTGGCCGAGGCGGGCTGATCCCCAGGTCTGGATCTCGTACCGCCTGACGAACTGAGGCTGGCGGCCGATACTATCGTCCCCGAGCTGGCGCGGGAGCCTGGTCCTCCCCGAGCCAGCCGGCGCGACATTGGGGCGTTGCCAAGTGGTAAGGCGCCTGACTCTGGATCAGGTAATCGGAGGTTCGAATCCTCCCGCCCCAGCCCGCCACTTCAGGACCAGATCCCGGTATTGGGTATAGCGCCGTTGTGTTTGGCTGTAAGTGGGGGTCTAATCCGGCGAGTAAAGGGATACTGAGCAGCGTGATCCGCTGACAGTCAGTGGACTCGTCACCTGCGCAGATGCGGCTGGCTGAGTGACGACGACCTGCGCGGAAGTGGCCGGAGCCGGATTGGCCTGGCAGACATCGGCAACAGGGGCAGGAGTGGTCGCCGCGGGGGAGGGCGTCGCTGTGGGTGCCGGCCTCCGCACTTCAATTGCCACCGCCGGGTGGGCCTTACGAGCCACCGCGAAGCATGTCCGGGCTAGCACTCGCTCTGCTCCTGGAAGGAGTGGCCTTGGCTTATCTCAGGACCTCCTGCCCACTTCAAGCCCTCTTGCCCTCGCGTCGGCCCTCTCTCGTAGCCTAGCTTACGCAATCGGATTTGTCCCTCGCCTTGCTTTCGGGAGGGGCAAACCACCGCACGCCAGCAGCCGCCGGGTCGTCTCCTGCCAGGCCGCCGTCCACCTGAGGCGCTCGGTCAGGGTCGCCAGGGCCGACCTGGACGCCCATATCAAGGCCAGACGGGAGAGTCGCTGAGGGCACTCGGCGGCAGCAGACTCAGCCCACCGCTTCGGAGACCCCCCGTCGGCGGTCACGGGGCCGGACGTCCCCAAACGTCGCGGCCCTTTCGTTTGTGTCCTAGAGTGGCTGCCGTGGAGGGACTCGCTCGGCGGGTGAGGGTGACTAGGGCTGACCTAGCCGCCTACGTCGAGGCCAAGCGAGGGGCGATCGGCACGCACTCGTCGGCGAACCCGGGCTCCGGCTAAGGCGCAAAGGAGGGTCCCGCGATGGGTGACGGAACACTCAGGCTGGAACGGCGGTGGACCGCCCTGGCCGGGACCGGAGGCGCCTATCTGGCGGGAGCGAACCAGCCATGGACCATCGCCGTCGACGGCACTGCGGTCGGCGCCCTCGCACCCAAGGAGACGGTCGAGGTGGCCCTGGCGCCCGGGCATCATACGCTGCGTCTCGGGCAAGGTAGGCATCTGAGCCCGGAGCGGTCGTTCGACGTCGCCCAGGACGAGGTCGTCAGCTTTTATTGCCACGGTCCCAGGTACGGCTGGCCACAACTCCTAGCGGCACTCGTCAAGCCCGATCTCTGGATCACTCTGCGCCGGGCCTGAGCCCTGGGACTCAGCGCTGCCGGACGCGAACAGATGGCACAGCTGGCTCGGAAGCTGGTCGTTCTGCTGTTCAGCGAGCCGCGAGTGGGATCAAGGCCAGAGGGGCCGCTGCTTCGCGTTGCGGCGCGGTGACAACCTAATCGTCGCGCCGGCCATCGCCGCCCCCTCCAGTGAGGTGTATCTGTCGAACCGTGCCGGGGCGGGGAGCCTGAGTATCGCCGCTAGGCGCGCGCAGAGCCCCTGCCCCGGTTATGAGCCGCTCGCGGTCGAACATCGCCGACACTACGCGCCACATCACGACATCTGCCACGAGTAGTCCGAGCGCAAACGCCAGCGAAGTGGTGAAGCTCGGCGTAATGATATTGAACGACACTAGAGCCACCACCCCGAGCGCGGGGAGACTCGCGAGCGTCCCCAGCTGCTGAGCGACGCGTACGTCACTTGCACGTGTTGAGATGCCGATTCCAACCCATATCGACCATCCCGCAAGCAGGGGAGCAAACAATATCTCTGCGAGTACATGAGGACCCTGCGACAGGGCCGCCACGACCTCGGCATTGCTGGCGAAGAGGTGGGCACTCAGCTCGACGATAGCGAAGACGACATAGGCAATGACCACGGCGGGAACGACTACTCCCAACGCCTTGCCAAGGAGCAGTTCCTCGCGGCGCACGGGGGTGGTCAGCAGTGGCTCGAGCGTTCCCTGTTCGCGCTCGCCAACCACGGAGTACGCGGCCAGGACCGCGGGTATCAGGACAGGCGTGATCAGCAATATCAGGAAGGCGGCACCAACCGACTTGTCTACTGCGGCAGCAGGCACTGACGCTCCCAGCCGGAAGATGATCACGAGGGGCTCGATGAGGAAGATGAACGGAAGCACGAGCATCGTCCCCACGATGAACGGGCTGCGGCGGTACTCGCGCAGCTCTTTGAGGACCACTCCCGCGAGGCGACCCATGTTCACGCTCACTGGTGTCGCGCCTCGGTGTCCTCGTCGATGAGTTGCAGATAGACGTCCTCTAGGGAGTGCCGGGATTCAGTGATCGACACCACATCCGCGCCGGCCGCCACCAGGGCGCGGCGCTCGAGCNNGTCGGCCACGCTGACCACGTACGACGCGGTGCCCTGGGAACGCCACTCCTCGACCCCGGTCTCACTGTTGAACACGCTCTCCGGGGCCGGCAGGGGCGCTGCCGTCTCCACCTCCAGTGCCCCGCGGAAGAGGTTGGTCCTGAGCTCCTCCGGACGGCCGACGGAGCGCAGCGTGGTGTTGAGGATGGCGACTCGATCGCAGAGACGCTCTGCCTCCTCCAGGCGGTGGGTGGTGAGGAACACCGTCACCCCACGCTTGCGCAGGCCGTTGATCAGCTCCAGCACCTCCAGGGCCGCAACCGGGTCGAGTCCCGAGGTCGGCTCATCCAGGAACATGACCGCGGGATCGTTGAGCAGGGCACGCGCAAGGCCGACGCGCTGTCGGAGACCCTTGGAGAGGCTGCCGCAGAGGTCGCGGCCGCGCGCCGTCAGCTTGACGGCTTCGAGCGCACGGTCGATCCGGGGTCCCGGATTTCGCTGGCCGTACAGGCTGGCGAAGAACTGCAGGTTCTCGATCACGGTCAGGCGCAGATAGAGCCCGGGGTTCTCCGGCATGATCGAGATGCGCTGACGGATCTCCTGCCCGGCGGACGGGCTGAGCGGGATCCCTGCGACTACCGCCGATCCCGAGGTGGGTGCGATCAGCGTCCCCAGCGTGCGGACCGTGGTCGTCTTGCCCGCCCCATTGGGCCCCAGGAAGCCGAACACTTCCCCCGGTGCGACCTCGAACGAGACGTCCTCGAAAGCGGTGCGCTCGCCGAAACGCTTGGTCAGGTGGCTGACTGAGATGGCCGGTGCGGCGGAGGTCACCAGCTTCCCGGACCCAGACGCGACGTCAGACGCGACCATATCCATGTGATACCTCATCTGGGTAGGTCATGGACGGTGAGTCTATCGGTGCGTGCCTATCGGACGGGGCAGATCGCGGCTATGCTCACGCGGAGGGGCGTGGGTACAGTTCTCCCGGATGGGCGACCCCGGTGAGCTGCTGACGGTGAGAGATCTCGCTAAGGGCCTCAAGCTCTCGACCACCTTCGTCTGGCGGGAGATAAAGGCGGGGGCGCTGCCCACCATCCGCCTGCGCCGATCGGTGAGGGTGACTAGGGCCGACCTGGACGCCTATATCTAGGCCAGACGGGAGATCCGCTGAGGGCAGCTTTATAGCCGGGTTCAAGTATCTGGATCAGATGGCGACGATCAGCAGATTCGGATACTCAGGCCCTGCTGCTGATCTCGGTGGAGGGTACCCGATTAGAGGACATGACTGGTAACTATACCCTTACCGGAG
>PKXE01000044.1 GCA_003132265.1 Candidatus Dormiibacterota bacterium
TTTCCAGTGACTGATTGGATCCACGATTCCGCCGACGCAGTATCGTATCTGTCGTCATTTGTAACCCTGCAGCCAGGAGATTTGATCAGCATGGGCACTTCTCAAGGTGTAGGAATCGCCGATGTGCCACCCCGACTTCTCAAGGACGGAGATGTCGTAGAGGTAGGACTGTCGGGATTGCCAAGTACCAGAANNGTAGGAGAATATTGGAGATGGTGGACGAAGTCCAGGCAGTTATTCGCTCCGTGGATTTGAACTGCGACATGGGTGAGTCGTTCGGCGTCCACCGCATTGCAGGTGCGGAAGCGCTGATGTCCGTGGTGACTTCGGCGAATATCGCGTGCGGGTTCCACGCCGGCGACCCACGGATCATGGACGAGACTGTCGGGCTGGCGAAGACAGCTGGCGTCGGCATCGGCGCCCATGTCAGTTACCCTGACCTAGTAGGGTTTGGGCGTCGGCCAATGGTCGCCACCTCGACNNACCAAATCGGTGCATTGGCGGGCTTCGCACGGTCGGCTGGGTGCCACGTCGACCACGTCAAGCCGCATGGGGCCCTGTACAATCAGGCGGTCACCGATGCGCGCGTAGCTGAGGCGATCATTGAGGGGATCGTGAGGTTCAGCGACACGTTGATACTAGTCGCCATGGCGAGGAGTGCGATGGCTGAGGCTGCAGTCAGGGCCGGCTTGCCGATAGCCCGGGAGGCATTCGCTGATCGCGCGTACGACCGGGATGGCGCCCTGATCCCCCGGTCTCAAGCCGGGAGCATATTGACTGACCCGAGGCGGGTCGCGGCGCGGGCCGTAAGGATCGTAACGGAGGGTCGAGTGGAGTCCATAGACGGTATCGACATCGAGGTACCGTGCGACACTCTCTGCATCCATGGTGACACTCCGGGCGCAGCGNNTCTCGGTGATGCTGGCGTCGTCGTTAGAAAATTGGTTAATCAGCGGATACTAGCCTCGGCGGAGGATGGTGGGGCGCCGTCTTGAGGGACGTGCTCTATCGTCACCCCGGGGCAGGGGCGTCACGCGACGAGCGCTTCCCCGGAGTGTCGGGTTTGATGGCCGCGACTGGTCTGCGTGTGCGAACGGTGGTGTCTCGTCCGTCGAGGGGTCGGCACTCACTGCTCGTTGCGGGAGGGGATGACAAAGGGAAGCGAGTTACCGCTTAGGCTGAATCCACCGCGCCGGGGCAGGTAGGCGAAGGGGCTAGAAACGACGAAAAGGCACTCTCTGCTGGGAGAATTGGTGTTGCAAATGCCGCCAACCCACCGTAGCAAGGAGTACCTTCTCGATGCAGCCATCATCGCACAGTCTGGACCGCGTCGGGGTGGCCTTCGATGATTCCCACGCGGTGGCCCATGCCGGGCTGAGCCTCCCTGCCACGCTGGCCCAGCACCTGTGGCTACGGGAACTGGTGGAGGCCCACCTCGACCTGGGGTCCGCTCCCGGACACGCTAACGTGGGCCACAAGGCCATGACCCTGGTGCGGTCGATGCTGGCGGGGACAGCATGATGACGCTGATGTGCTCCGAGCCGGAAGCACCCGGAGCGTGCTGGGCCACGGGGTGCTGGAGCCGTCAACGCTGGGGACCTACCTGCGCAGCTCTACCTTCGGCCACGTGCGGCAGCTGGACGCAGTTAGCCGGGTGCGGCTGGAACGGGCCTGGGGCGCAGGTGCGGGCCCAGGAGAGGAAGCTCCTCACGATCGACGTGGACTCCNNGGGGCGACACGCGAAGCGGCCGGGATCAGATCAGCTCGGTAACCGAGCTTGGATTGTCGAGCACGGCTCTCCAGCGCCCCGTGTCGGCGGATAGCTCTGCGATGGACAAGGGTTCGAACGTAATCTCTGTTCCGGGCAGCGCCTGACCTAGATCGGACAGCGATCGCTGTCCAACCACGCCGATCTTGGGGTAACCACCTACGGTTTGCCGCCCAGCGAGGAGAATGATGGGATGGCCACCCTGCGGAACTTCGATGGCACCTCCCGGCTGTCCCTCTGAGAGCACCTGGCGGCCTTCGCGAGTGATTGCTGGTCCACTAAGTCGGAGCCCCATACGATTGGAGTCAGGCGTCACCGAATAGACGGAACCGATTAGCGTCTGGAGCGCATCCCCGGGGAATCGATCGCCCTGTGGCCCCGGCGAAAACGCTGCGTGGACCCGAGGCAATGCTATGGGCTGCCAAGACGGTCGCACTCTAAGCCGCCTCTCAACCGGGCGGGTACCGATGGGGATGACGTCCCCAGCCCGCAGCTGGCGTCCCGCTAGGCCACCGATCCCTGCAACCAGGTCGGTAGCCCTGGAACCCAGTACCATCTCGACGTCGAGGCCGCCACCTACTGCAACATAGGTACGGGCCCCCCCCATCGCCGGTATTGTCAGTTCGTCACCTGGCCGCATGAACAAGGTCTGGTTGGCGTCCGTCGCCACACCATTACAAACGACCGTTGGATTAGCTCCCACGACTGCGATCGCCATATCGCCAAGGAACCGCAGTTTTGGACCACGAACGGTCGCTTCCAGGCCAGCGAGCATGGACCCATTGCCGACAAGGTAGTTAGCCAAAATCAGAGAGCGCGCATCTATCGCGCCGCCGACTCCGAAGCCTAGGTGCTGGGATCCAAAGCGTCCCAGATCCTGCACCGAGGTCAGAAAGCCGGCCTCCACGATCTCTACGCTTCTATTCATGGGGTGACTTCCGGTGGGCCGCGGTGGCGCCATCTCTAGCTGCGGCCTCATAGTCTTCGGTCGAGACGGCGACAAAGCGGACCGCATCACCGGGCCGCAGCAAGATGGGATCGGTCTGCTCCGGAGTGTATAGCCGCGCTGAAGTCCGCCCGATCAACCGCCAACCTCCGGGACTCGCCACGGGATAGACACCAGTCTGCATGCCTGCGATGCCGACCGATCCCTGGGGGACACGAGTTCGTGGCTGCTCTAACCGCGGAATCTCAAGACGAGGATCCATTCCCCCCAAAAAGGGGAACCCTGGCGTGAACCCGATAAAGNNCGCCGTATGCCGGCTGACGACCTCCTCGGTAGACATTCCGGCGTTCTGGGCGACGATCTCGAGGTCCGGTCCGTACTCGCCGCCGTAGCAAACGGGGATAGTAATGCTTGGGCGAACCGGTCCCGACCGGCTCATGCGATCCACCTTGAGCGTCATCAGCCGCTCTGCGAGGACTCCGTAGGACCACACAGCGGGATCAAACTCCAAGTACAGGGATGCATATCCGGGCACTACGTCGAGAACTCCCGACAGATGTTGCTGCTGAATGGTGTTCGCGAGTCGATGCACCGCAGCGTTGACGGATACATCGATGGTATCNNGCAGGTCTGATGGCGAGGGTATTCAAAACGAATCTCTCCTTGTTCAAGACCTTTGCGCCAGTCGTGCGACGGGGCTGAGCTCAATCACCTGCCAGGCACAGACGCGTCAACGAAAATAACTTCGACCAGAGACTCGCGGGATGTAAGTTAAGTATGATAGCAAGATACCTGACATCGCTGTCACGTGGATCGTTCGGGTTTCACGGTGATGCGGGAGAGCGCGAAACACCCGGGGGACCAGTGCCTCCTNNCGGCCGAGGTAGCGTCGCCTCTGGGGTTACCCGCGCGTCTCGAGCTAGGCGGATCAAGGTGCGGCTGGATCCCGCCGGACGGGAGCTACTGTGACCATCTGGGCCATCGCGTAGCGCAACAAGCATTACGGTATCGGGAGGCTCGCGGGTGGACAGGTAGTCGTCCGATAAGTTTCGGATTTCGCAGCAGTACGTCACGGCCAGCCTTTGCGCTGGGGACCGCTGGCGAGGCCTGTTGCGTCATCGGGCCTCGCAGTACTATCAGTACCGGGGCCGTTGAGGAGCACGGGAGCCGACCACAGGC
>PKXE01000171.1 GCA_003132265.1 Candidatus Dormiibacterota bacterium
TGGGTGCGGATCCAGGACCACAACCAGTGCGAGACCAGCAGGGTGGCGGCGGGGACCCAGGCAGCGGGCAACTCCCGCAGTCCGACGGCGGCGGCGGTCACGACGGCGGGGCCGCGTCCGGGGCAGTTGAAGAGCGCCCCCGGGGTTCCATCCAGCCAGGGCAGCAATCGGTGTGCCACCGCCTCGCCCACCTCGCTCTGCCGCAGCCGGGGGAGGCAGTCCGAGAGCACCGCCGTGCCGGTCCCCGCCCGGCTTAGGGTCCACCTGACCGCATCCGCTACCTGGCCTACCTCCGCTGGTGAGAGCTGGCCACAGAGCAGCGAGACCAACTCCGCCACCGCGCTGGGCGCCTCGCCCGGCTCCGCCATCTCGAGAAGGTTGAAGCCGGAGGGGATTGACTCTCCCAGCGACAGGTACTGCCCTCCAACTGCCTCACACCACCGGCGGTGTTCGTTTTCAGGATCGAGGACCACGGTGCGGACGCCCAGGCGGACCGCCTCCAGTCCCAGCAGGCCCCCGAGGTAGGACTTCCCACTTCCGGAGGCGGCCACCACCCCCAGATTGGCGTTCGGCAGCACCGCCGCATCGTGGAGGTTCAGCCAGACCGGCGCCGCCGTCCGCAGATGCCTCCCGAGGTTGACGGCTCCGGCCGTCTTCCCGTCCCAGTCGTCCAGCCACGGCCAGAGGGAAGCCAGCTCCGCGCTCTGGACCACCCGCCTCGGCCCGGATGGTTGGTTGGCGAGGAGCCCAGTCTGCAGTCTGGCCGGCCCCTGGTCACACCAGGCCGGAACCAGGGCCGCCCGGAGGGCCGCCATTCCCGAACGCAGATGGTGCACCAGCTGACGGGCCTCCCCCGGGCTGTCACCGGCCACCGTCACGGTGAGCGCCAGGTCGAAGAGCTTGCCTTCGGATCGGGCCAGCACCTCCCGCAACCGGGAGGCGGAAGCGAGGGCAGCCTGCAGCCTGGGGTCCCCATCCTCGCCACGTTGACCGGCGGCCAACTCCCTTGCCCGCAACCCGAGCATCCGGCGCCGCAGGCTCCGGTCGGCCTCGCCGTCAGCCCGCGGCCAGACGTTCAGCACCAGGTCAAACTCCCCGGGTACCCCGACCAGCGACCACAGCCAGCCCGGGGCCACTTCCACTCCGGGCAGCCGCTCCAGCCATAGCGAGGTCAGCCAGCGTCCGCCCGCCCGCAGCATGGTCGGGTGTTCGCGCCAGGGCCCCTCGGCTAGCGCGGGAGGGCGGCCCTCACCCTTGAACCAAACCGTGGAGGATGCCGCCGGGCCCCCATCGATTCCATTGCCGGTGCTGGGGACGGCCACGAACACCTGTCTACGGAAGGTTGGCCGCTGCCGCATCCCCTCGGCGAGGTGCGCCTCCAACGCCCCCTGCAGGTCTCCGGCCGGCCCAACCGGGGACGGGCTAACCGAGATGGGTCCCGGTGCCTCGCGGCGGGAACAGATGAGGAACCGCACCGGCAGGCGCAGCTGCTCGAGCCAGGTCGCCAGGTCGCCGGCCAATTTCCGGCGCTCGGGGGCGACCAGGTCGAGGATGTCGGGGGCCTTCGTCCGCCAGATGATCTCGCGGCGGTCGTCCTCCCGGCCGGAGCTCACCAGAGCTGGGAGGCGGCCAGCACACCCCGCACCAGCGCTCGGACTCCGTCGGCCGAAGGCCGCGCGGCCGCCTGCAGCTGGGTGAGTGCCGGGTCCCCCAACCGCTCGTCCACCGGGATCGCGGCGGCCACCGGGGCACCCGCCCCCGCGATCTGCGAGCTCAACCCCGAGGCCGGCCCCGCCCGGTTGAGCGCGACCATCACCTGGACCTCGGGGTAGGTTCGCCGCAGCGCCGCCACCTGGTCCGCCAACTGCCGGGGGAAGGCTTCGCCTCCGTCCCAGACTAGGACCAGGCCCGCCAATCGGACGCCGGGCGGCGGTCCCGGCGGGCCCGACCCCCAGTCGCCGAGCAGCAGCCGCGGTGTCTTCCCGCCGTCCTTGGCGGGAACCACCCAAATCGCAGTCGCCGATCGGTCCTGGCCGGAACCTCCCAAGTCCATTGCCTCCGCCTGGAGTTGGGCTCCGACCGCGCCGCACAGGGCGGTGCAGCCGACCCCTGGCCGAAGTGAGAGGAAGGCGACCAGCGGCGGGCCTTGCTCCAGACCCTGGGCCCCCGGCAGGCGGTCCGATCCTGACTCCGCCTCGACCCACAGGTGCCGGCCCTCCCGGCGGGCGCTGGCAACCCGGCCTAGGTAGCGCAGAGTCAGCCAGGCCCAGCGAGCCGAGGAGACCCCTTGGATCTTCCCCCAGGCCAGGGCGGCGGTGGTCAGCGCCAAAAGGCCGGCCGCGCCCAGACGGACCGCGCCAGGCAACGGCAACTCGGTGAGTGCCCAGGCGCCGGCCGTCCCCAGGCCGGCCAAGATGAGCCTGGGCGCGGGCAGTCCCAGGGCGACCACCGCCTCGCCGTCCAGGTTGTCCGCAAATCGAAGGTTGTCCATGGCTGACTCCGGGAAGTTCCGGCTCCACTGGAGTCCGCCGATGGGGCAGGGAGGGGCTGCCCTCAGTCCGGTCGGACGATCTCCACCGCAAAGCCGATGTCTTGAGCCGGCAGCCGCGGCGGCTTGGTGACTCGCAGGTGAACCCGCTTCACCCGAGGCAACTTCAACAACTCCTCGGCGATCCGGGAGGCCATCGCCTCCAGCAGGTGGAACTCGCCCTCCTCCACGATCGTTCGGACAACCCCGTACAGATCCACGTAGTTGACGGTGTCAGCCACGTCGTCGGTGACCATGGCTCGGGCGGTGTCGGCCTCGACTTCCAGGTCGACCGCGAACTCCCCGCCGGCCCGCCGCTCCGCCGCGGAGACTCCGTGGTGACCGAAGAAGCGCAGTCCGTGCAGATGCAAGAGGTCGGGCTGGGGATGCGCTGGTTCTGGGGCTGGTCCGGTGCCGGTCTCCCGGTCAGGCCAGCCGTAGTCTGCCTGACCTAACACCGGGGTATATCAGCGGCGGCCGTCGGGCTTCTTTTCGACGGCCTCGATGGAATCGATGTGGACCACCTCGCGCCGGTTGTCTCGGGTGGGAAACAGGACGACGAGGGTTTGGGACAGCGCCGCGATCACCTGCCCGACGTCGCCAACCGAGACGCTCTCGATGGCCTCGCCGGTGCTGTGGCGGACGACGTCATTCACTTTGACCCAAGTGCCCGGTGGCCAGCGCATCTCCGGGGTCAGCTCCTCCTCGGTCAGGTCCTCGATCGAGACCGTTCCGCGGTTCCCGCCCCAGGGACGGGTCGGGGAGGGTCTGGGTGCCACGCGGACGACTGGGGCTACCGGCGCTTCAGCCACCGGCTCCGATTCGGCTTCTTCTGCGATCTCCAGCTCCTCCTCGTCATCCTCGTCGGCAACCCGTGCCGGCTCGGCCGGCTCTTGTTTAGGGCCGGGGCCGGGCTCTACCGATTTGGGCGTGCGCTTGGGACTCATGGGCACCAGATCACGGGATGGCGACCTGCCGCTGGGAGGTGGCCAACAACTGGCTCTCCAATTCTCTCAGCCTACCACGGGCTCCGCCGGAACTCAGCGGGGGGATCACTCCTCGGCGATCGAGGTGACCCGCCACGGCTCGCGTTGGCCGTCTAGGACCAGGCGCAGCTGGACCGGTTCGTTGGCCGTGCTGGGGGAGGCCTCCGTGGTGAGGAAGCTGGTGCGATCGCGATAGCGGAGCCGCGTTGTGGTCTGCCCCTGGCCGGCGATCTCGATGATCTCCAAGTGCAGCGACTCCCGGAAGGGGCTGACTTGGATTCCCGCCGCCTGGTAGGCGGTAAAGCGAGCCTTGAGCTCCGCCAGCGCATCCCCGGCGAAAGCCTGTCCGAGGCGGCTGAGATTACCGCTCACCGCGGCGTCGTCGAGCACGGCCAGGATCCTCCGCATCTCACTGCGGGTCCGCTCGATCAGCTGGGGGTCAGGCGACTTGCGTCGCTTGGGCAAGTGGGGCATCTAGCTCGATCCCGCCCGGGGCCGCAGCACCCGGAGCAGATCGGTGGGCAGGTATGCCGACGCCGACCTTTGCGGGGCGTCAGACACGTCCAGGACGACCGAACCGGGGGGCTCGTCGTCGATGGCGCCGTCGAGGGACACCGGTGCCGGCGGCACCTGGACGGTGGGCGCGTCAGCCCAGCCGAAGTCATCACGGGGCGGGGACTGCTGGGTTCCCGGCGGCCGATTGGCGTTCCGGACCTGGGCCGCCTTGAGCCGGCTGACCGATTCCTCAGCCTCCAGGCCCGACCCGGTGGGGATGGCCTCGTACCCCGGGCGGCGGACGCCCGGCACGGTCCGGCCCACCAGGGCCACCGGCAGGCTCTCCAAGTTCTGCAAGAGCGTCATCCCGGCTGCCTCCACCAGGCATTGCAAAGTGGGCAGCGGCCAGGGCGAGTCCCCCGGGTACACGTAGCAGCGATTGGCGGGAAAGTGGCGGAGCTGGGAGAGCACGGTGAAACCGGGGTTACCGCTGCAGAGAACTGCCGCCGGCGGCTGGCCGCGGTCGAGCATGGCGCCGATCCGGGCCAGGCTGGTGGCGGGGTCGGCCAGCTCCAGGTCCTCGACCGCCCCCACCACGTGGAAGGAGGGAACCAGTGCGGCGGCGCGGCGGGCCAGACTGGCCTCCCCGACCACCACGAGCGTGTTCAGCTGGTTGGCGTCTTCCACTTGCGGCCCGATCGTACCCTAGGCCCGCGCAGTTGGTGGTCGGGAGAGGCCCCCACGCCGCTCACTTCGGGCTCAACTCCTCCAGGTGGACGGTCGCCTCGTCCAGGCGGCGCTGCTCCACCTGGATCCCGAGCCCGGGCCCGGTCGGCACCGGCAGGGTGCCGTCGGCGGCAAGCTCGAACGGCTGCTCCAACAGGTCCTGCTCGAAATAGCGATCGCTGGCCGAGGTGTCGCCCGGGAGGGTGAAGCCGGGCAGCGAGGCCAACGCCAGGTTGGCAGCGCGTCCGATCCCGGTCTCCAGCATCCCGCCGCACCAAACCGGCCAGCCTGCCTCGCCGCAGGTGTCGTGAAGCTGGGCGGCGGGAAGCAGACCGCCGACCCGCCCCGCCTTGATGTTGAGGATCCGACCGGAGCCAAGGGCGATCGCGGCGCGCAGGTCGGCCAGCGACTCCACGCTCTCATCGAGACAGATCGAGGTCTCGATCTGCGCCTGCAGCGTCGCATGGTCGATGAGGTCATCGTGGGCCAGCGGCTGCTCGATCATGGTGAGGTCGAACTCGTCCAGGGCCCGCAACTGGTCCACGTCCTGGAGTGAATAGGCGCTGTTGGCGTCCAGCATCAGCGGGGTGCCGGGGAAGCGCTGGCGGACCGCCTGGGCCAGCTCTACGTCGTAGCCGGGCTTGCACTTCAACTTGATCCGCTGGTAACCCGCCGCCAGATACCCCTCGATCGCGGTGAGGGTCGCGGCCAGGGATGGCTGGATGCCGATGCTGACCCCGCAGCCGATTCGTGAGCGCACGCCACCCAGGATCTGGGAGACGCTCTGGCCCGTGGCGTGGCCCGCCTGGTCCAAGAGCGCCATCTCGGTCGCCGCCTTGGCCATGTGGTGGCCGCGCACCCACTCCCAACTTCGGGCGTGCCCCGCCACATCGGCTGGGGGGGCGCCCAGGACCGAGGGCAGGATGTGGTCCCGCAGAGTGCTGAGCGCCCCGGCACAGGTCTCCGAGGAGTACGCGGGGTCGATCCCGGCGACACACTCGCCGACTCCGGCAACCCCGTCCCCCTCGACCTCGACGAGCAGCGCCCGGCGCACCGTCTGGGTCCCGAAGCTGGTGGTGAAGGGGGAGACCAGCGGGAGCTCGACGACCCTCAGCCGAGCTCTCTCCACCCGCAGCCGGGGGAGCCCGCCGTTCATGAGAGTCGGCCGCTCCAGATCTTGGCCACGCACCCCGCCAGCAGCGCCGCCCGGTCGGGGAGCGAGTCGAGGTCGGCCCACTCGCCCTGGGCGTGGGCGTTGCCGCCCACGATCCCCAGCCCGTCCAGGGTCGGCACGCCGAGCGCGGCAGTGAAGTTGCCGTCGCTGCCACCCCCCACCGAGGCCCCTTCGAGATCCGGCCAGCCGAGCTCTGCCGCAACCTCCTGGGCCAGGGCGAAGATCCGGCTCGATGAGTCGGGCTCGAAGGGGGGGCGATTGGCGCCCCCCTTCACCTCCAGACTCGCCTCGGGAAGAGCAACTCGGAGCCGCCGCACTCTCGCGTCGACCCGCTCCGCCTCGGCAGCCGTGGCGAACCGCACGTCGATGTCCAGGCTGGCCTGGGCAGGGATCACGTTGGTCCGGGTGCCTGCCTGGAGCCGGGTGGGGGACACCGTCGTCCCCAGCTCGGGCCGGCCCAGCGCCGCCACCTCGGCCACCAGCGGAGCGATCGCGAGGAGTGAGTTCACTCCCCGGTCGGGGTCCAACCCCGCGTGGGCGGCCCGGCCGTGCACGGTGAGGCAATACCCGCCGATCCCCTTCCGGGCGATCTTGACGGCGCTCCCGAGCGGTGGCTCCAGCACCAGCACCGCCGAGCACTCTCTGGCCTCTGCCTCGATCAGGTCGCGGGAGGCCTCGCTGCCGACCTCCTCGTCACCGGTCAGCAGCAGGGTCAACCCCCCCTGCGGGCCGCCACCCTGTCGGAGCCCGGCCAGCGCCGCCAGGGCGACCACCACCCCTCCCTTCATGTCGAAGACCCCGGGCCCCTGGGCGCGACTGCCCGAGACTTCGAACAGCGGTTGCCAGGCACCGATGTCCCAGACCGTGTCCAGATGACCCAGCAGCAGCAGCGAAGGGCCCCCCGAGCCGCCCGACCGCAGCACCAGTGATGGGACACCGCTCTCTTCGATCAGCCGGATGTCGCTGATCCCGACCTCAGTTGCGAAAAGGCGCTCCGCGATCCGCGCACACGCCTCGATCGACTGCCGGTCGCCGCTCGGCGACTCGCAGCGAACCAGTTCCTCCAGGGCTTCCAACCAGTGGGTCTGGCGGTCACCAAGCCAGCGGCGTAGAGAGGGCAGATCGAGCGACCTGTCCATGGGAAGCACCGGCAAAGTCTAAGTCAGGAGCTGGATCGACCCACAGGCTCCCGCCAGCGTCACGAGTTCCACCAGCGGGCCTCGGGCGCGGGGTCTAGGCTCTCCGGCTACTTGCAGGTCCACTCGCCGGACTCGCCGATGGAGAACATCTTGGCCGCGATATCGGCCTGCTGGACGGGGTCCCAGATGTCGGTACCGCCGTGCCCGTGGAAGGTCGCGGGCATGAACTGGAAGAGCCCGCTGGCGCCCGAGTACTTGTTGACAGCGGTGGGATTCAACCCCGACTCACACTGGGCCACCCCGAGCAGCCAGGAGTACGAGACGTTGTACTGCTGGGCAGCCGCCCAGACGATCTGGGTGATCGTGCCGACCGGGGGCTCCGGCACCGCCTGCCAGAAAGCCGAGCCGAAGGACAGTCCTCCCGCCGCCGCCGCCGCCGCCGCCGGCGGCGGCGGCGGGACCACCTGGGCCTCCTGCAGCGGCAGGGTCACCTGGTAGTCGGTCACCGAAAGGATGCTGCGAGCCTGGCTGGCGACCTGGGCGATCGCGGCGGGGGCGGTCGACGGCGGCCCTGAGGCCCCGCCGGTGGCGAGGGCTCCCACCACCGGCGCGCTGAGCAAGAGGACGGTCGCGGCGGTGATCCAGCGCAGTCGGCTGGCCAGAAGCGGCGTCCGGCGAACCGGCGCTGCTGTCTCGTGGCGGAGGGTGAGGACGACGCTGGGGGTGTGGGACGGCCAGGTCAGCTGCGCCAAGTCAGGCGCTCGGGCCTGGCGGGTAGATGAACCCGTCGAACCCGGAGCCGGAGTCGGGTACGACCCGGTAGTCGACCCGGTCGAAGCCTCCGCCGGCGCCGTAGTAATTCATCTCGGAGACCTCGAAGTTGTTAGGGAACCCGGCCCCGGGCACCGACACCGCGGTGACGTAGGACACGTGGCCGGCACCGAACGCTCCGCCGCCGCCCGCCGGCCAGACCACAATCGCCCCTACCGCCGGGGTGCTGCCCTCCGCATGGCCGGCGGCGGCGGCTCCGGCCCACCACTGGTAGGCGTCTCCACCCCAGTTGACGTCCCAGCCGTTGGCCCGCCATTGGCCGGCTGCCCAGTAGGTGCAGGTGCCGAACGCGAAGGCCCAGTTACCGGTCGTCACCGTCGGGGTGGGGTTCGTCACCGTCGGGGCGGGGTGGATCAGCTCGGCCAGCAACTGGTTGGACTCGACTCCTAGCTGGCCCTGGACGGACTCGGCGGTGGTCTCCTCGGCAAGCAACTCCTGGTCCGCCTTGGCGATCGACTGCTGATCGTGCTGGATCGAATTCACCAGCTGCCCCACCTGGGAGGCGATGGCGTCGGGCAAGGTGGAGTTGTCGAAGAACTGGGTCATGTCGGGAGAGGCCAGGGCGTTGGCCACCTCGGCAGCGCCGCTGCCGGCGACATAGGCGGCGCTGACCAGGCTGATCAGGGCCTTGCGATCGCCGGCCAGTTGGACCGCAAGAACCTGCTGGGTCGTTTGATCCGCGCTCAGCTGCTGGTTCAGCGAGTTGAGGTAGCTCTGGTTCGTCTCGACCTTCGTCAGCAATGTCTTGACCGAGCTGACGTCAGAAACCTCGCCCTGGGCCTCCAGCTGATTGAGCAGAGTGGTCAGGGCTTGCTGATTGACAGCGTCGGTCGATTGCTGAGCCACGACTCCGAGGCCCGGTCCGAAGATCGAGGAGACCCATACCACTCCGGCCACGCTGGCAGCGAGCCAGGCGCGCCCGGCAAAGCGGGCTCCGCGCATACGTCCTCCCACATAAGCGCGTCCGTTCGAGCCTGGAAGGTAACCCATGGGCCGGGCCTCGGTCAACCCTGAGTACCAGCTCTGCCTGATCCGTTCGAATTCGGCCTTGATCGGACGCAAGTCAAATGGCTTGCTGGCCGAGCCGTCCCTGGGAAATGCTGGAGTCGCCTGCCGAGGGGCCCCATTCATGGACCAGCTCCACCAGTCGGCGAAGTTGGTCGGGGTTCGAGTCCGGTAGCACACCGTGCCCCAGGTTGAAGATGTGGCCGGGACGGCGGGCGGCCTCCCGGAGAACCTCCTGAGCACCCGACTTCAGGACCGGCCAGGGGGCCAGGACCAACGCCGGGTCGAGGTTGCCCTGGATGAAGCGTTGGGGACCCACCAACTCCCAGGCCTGCCCCAAGGGCAGGCGCCAGTCGACCGAGAGCCCGTCCGGCCCGGTGGCGGTGAGCGCGTCCAGCAGGTGGCCTGAGGCGGTGGAGAAGTAGACGACCGGTAACTTTGGGCGTAGCCGCTCGATCAGGGCCTGGAGGTAGGGTGCGACATGGCGGACGAAGGTGGCCCGGTCGAGTACCCCGACCCAGCTGTCGAAGAGCTGCACTACATCGGCGCCGGCCTCAGCTTGGGCGATCAGGTAGCGAGAGAGGACCTCGGTGAGCGTCGTCATCAGCCGGTCCCAGATCTGGGGTTCGGAGTGGATCAGGGCCCGGACGTGGGGGTAGTCCCGGGAACCTTGGCCCTCCACCAAGTAACAGGCGAGGGTGAAGGGGGCGGCTCCGAACCCGACCAGGGCGGCCCGCCGTCCCAGCCGCTCCCGGGCGGCCCTGATGGTGGGAAAGAGATAGGGCGTCGCCTCCTCCGCTTCCACCACCCGCAACTCCCTCACCTGGCGCTCCGACCTGATCGGTTGCGCGATCACCGGCCCGACCTCCTCGCGAATCTCGAAGTCGACCGCCATTCCCTGGAGGGGCAGCATGATGTCGGCGAAGACCACCGCCGCGTCCACTCCCAGGATTTCCACCGGCAGGCAGGTGACATCGACGCTGAGATCGGAGTTGGTGGCCAGCTCCAGGAAGCTGAAGCGCTCGCGAAGCGCCCGGTACTGGGGCAGGGAGCGCCCGGCCTGGCGCATGAACCAGACCGGGGTGGCATCGGTTGGCTGGCGGCGGGTTGCCGCCAGAAAGCGTTCGGCGCCGTCCGTCACGGCGAGTGAGCCGGGTGTGCAGCGACCATGAGGTGATGAGCATGCCAAAATCCAACCAGGCGGCGGGTTGGCGGGCGTACCTGCTTCTGCTTCACCCCGGGCCGTCCGCGGTCTGCACCCTCGTCACCACGATTGCCGGGTGGAGTGCCTGGCGCCAGGCTGACCCGCTCGACCGTCCGGCTGGGCGCTGGCCGGCCAAGCTAGCCGGCGCCAGCGCCGCGATGGCCCTCGCCCAGATCAGTACCGGCGTGCTCAACGATGCCTTCGACGCCCCCTGGGACCGGCTCTACCAGAGCTACAAGCCGATCGCGACCGGAGCTGTGCCCCGGCGTCACGCCTGGTTGATTGGCTTAGCCTGCGGCGGCGCCTCCCTCATCTGCGCCAGGGGCGCCGGGGTTCGGCCGCTGCGGCTGATGCTGCTGGGGTTGGGGAGCGGCTGGAGCTACAGCCTGGGGCTGAGCCGCACCCCCATCTCGTTCCTGCCCTTCGCCTCCGGGCTGGCGACGGTCCCACTCTTGGGCCCGGCTGCGCTCGGGGTCTCGCTTCCTTCGCAGGGCTCGGTTGTGGCCCTCGCCGCAGGGCTCGGCGTAGGCCTGCACCTCGCCAATGGCGGGCCCGACATTGAGCGCGATCGGTTGGCCGGGAGAAGAAGCCTGCCGATCCTCCTGGGGGAGGAGGGATCCCGCCAAGTGAGCCACCTTCTCCTCGGCGCGGGTGCCCTGGCGGTGGCCCTGGGAACCCCGGCCCGGGGCCGTCGCTGGGCCTGGGGTGGGGCTGGAGTCGGTGCGGCCCTGGTCCTCGCCGATCGGCTGGCTCCGCGGAGCGACCGATCCCGGGGCGATCACCCCTTCGTGATCCCGGCCCTGGCCGGCGGCGCCCTGGCCGTCGGCTGGCTGCTGGGCCGGGCACGAGGTACTGCCGGGTGATCGCCTTGAGGCCGGGGACTGAGCACGATGGCTGACGCCAGCGCGGGAGTCCGCGAAGGCGAGGTCGCGATCCGACCGGTCAGTTGCCCACCGCCGACGGGCCGCCATCAGCGCGGGGACGGGGACCCGGGCGGTGTTGGTGCCGGTTGGCGGGGCCCTGGGATTGCTCACTCACTCTTGGAGCACCTTGCTGGTCTGCGTGTTCGCCACCCTTTTGGTGGGAGTGGCCTCCTACATAGGGCAGGGGCACAACGAAGTTTTGGTCGGCCCCCGGGGAGTCCGACGGGTCGCTCGTGACTGCGACCTGATCGCCACCTGGACCTCGCTGCGAGCAGTGGAGGTCAAGGTACTCGGCAGTCGAATCGTGGTCTTCACCTTGGAGACCACGGGCGCTCTGGTGGAACGCCTCACCAAAGACCGCGCGAAGCCCGCCCAGGCCCGGGTGCGGCACCCGCCGGAGGGATCCAATTCCGGCTGGATCGCGAGGCCGCTGACGCCTTGGGGGCGGAGGTCTCGCAGCGGCGGCCGGATCTCGGCGGGCTGGCCGAATGCGAGCAAGCCAGTCGTCCGACGTAGGCGAAAGGCTGCCCCCGTAACCGCGAGCCTATGGTGTCTGTGTGTACCGGGAACGCATAGATGAACTCGTACGCCGCTGAGGTCGTCGACGTGACCCCGGTGGCAGTGACCGTGACGTTGACTGTGCCTCTGCCCGCAGGCAAGACGGCAGTGATGGAACTGTCACTTGGCGGTGTAATTGAATTCGTCCGCCGAGCCTGTCGCGCTCGTACCCTCGGGCGTCGTGACCCTGACGGAGACTGTGCCGCTGACCTCCTTAGGCGAGACGGCCGTGATGGAAGTGTCACTGTTCACGGTGAAGCTCTTAGCGGCAGTGGCGCCGAAGGCAACCGCCGTGGCCCCCGTGAAACCCGTGCCGGTGATCATCACGCTGGTGCCACCGGCCTTCCGTCCAGAGGCCGGGGAGATGCCTGTGACTGCCGGGGCGATCGCTATGACCGCGGTCGCGTTGCTCGAGATATACGTGCCCCAGTTGGTGAAAAAGTGGGTCTACTGCCCTTTGCGTGGGTGAGATGAGGGGATAGACAGAAGACGCACTGCCGAGGATTCCTACGATCTCTGCATGGCGAATAGCCGAGATCAAGGGGAGGTCCAGGAGCAGTGCGCCACACACGAATTTGGGCGAAGGAGATGGGGCTTGCCGGGGCGGTG
>PKXE01000183.1:0-2835 GCA_003132265.1 Candidatus Dormiibacterota bacterium
GGTTCGAGTTCGGGGGACTGCGGAGGAGGCACCGGTGATGGCCGTTACCAGGAGTTGAGTGCGCGGTTGCGGCCGCTCCTCAGCGATGCCTCGGGGGAACTGCGGCCGACGCCATCTGGCTGGGAGGCGCTGGGGCAGAGCGGTCTTCTGGCCCAGCCGCTCTCCTCGTGGATCCCCCTGCCGCCTAACTCAACGTTGATGCACCTGCCCCAGAGGCAGGCGCTGGGCAGGAGGCGGGGCAGCGGCGCCGTCGAACCGGTCGCCGATGGCGCCCTGGCGGTCGCGGCGGTGCTCCCCGTGGGCCACCTCCGGCTGCTCTTTCCCGCCTATGCCGCGACCGGCCCGACCCCCCCGCCGACCCTGCCTCTCTACGGGTACGCCGCGGTGGCCGAGCGGGACGGCGAGGTGGTGGTGGCGGCCTCGCGCAGCGATGAATTCTCGCCCTGGACTGGGCGCCGGCCCTCGCGGGCCCGGCTCGCCGCCGCGGTGGAGCAGGCCCAGCGCCAGATGGCTCGCAGCCGGCTCATCGCCCAGCTCTCAGTGTGTGCCCTCCAACACAACTGCCTCACCGCCCAGAACACCTTCCTGCGCCGGTTCGAGGGGGCGCTGCCCACCTCAGCCGCCTGCAACGCCGACTGCCTGGGCTGTATCTCGCTGCAGACCGACTCCGGCGCCCCCACCCCCCAGCCGCGGATCTCCCGAGCTCCCACGGCGGAGGACCTCATCGAGGTGGGCAGCTACCACCTGGAGGGTGCCCGCGCCAGAGGGGAGGCGGGGATGGTCAGCTTCGGTCAGGGCTGTGAGGGAGAGCCACTGCTGCGGGAGCGGGCGCTCGGCCAGGTCGCTCTCGAGCTGAGCCACCGATTCCCGGGCGCCACCGTGCACATCAACACCAACGGCAGCCGGCCGGCGGCCCTGCGGCGGCTGATCGGGGCTGGCGTCAACAGCTGCCGGATCAGCGTCTTCAGCTTCCGCCAGGAGCTGTTTGCCGCCTACTACCGGCCTCGCGGCTACTCGATCGAGGATGTCCTGGAGTGCGCCCGGGTGGCGCGCCGAGGTGGTGCTCAGCTGACCATCAACCTGCTCACCTTCCCGGGGGTTTCGGACACTCCCGAGGAGGTCGCCCTGACCTTGCGGATGGTCCAGGACCTCGAGGTGGAGCAGGTGCAGCTGCGGAGCCTCAACGCGGATCCGCTTTGGCTGATGAGCCGTCTGCCCGCCTTGGGGCGGGGGATGGGCTTGGAGGTGCTGGTGGGGACCCTGCGCCAGGAGTTGCCGTCGACCAGGTTGGGAAACTTCACCCGTCCGGTGACCGCTGTCGGGACGGTCGACCAAGTCGGCGTCACCGCGTGAACACGAAGCGGACGCCGGTGGCTGGGGCGGCTGGCCCGTCCCGCGGAGAGGAGCACTACATTTCGCGCGGGCTCGTCTAGCGGTGAATCCATGATTCAGGTCGAGGCCGTCCCGACCGCTGTGCCCAGCCACTCAGCGTCGCGCTAAGGCACTCGGCGAGCGGGTGCGCCTGGCTCGCCCACGACGCCGGAACACCCTGGCCGAGATGGCGGCGAGGGTTGGTACCACGCGGGCGACCGTTTCGCGCCGGGAGCCGGCGGACTGGGGTCGACGGGAGCGGACCGAGTAGAGACGNNGGCCTATGATCCGGCCATGAGTTCGCCTCCCGATGGCCGGGACGGCTTTGGCTGGATCGGCTCCTCGTCCCAGGTCGCGCCCGCCGCTGGGCCCCCGGAGGTTGACCTCTCGGCCCCGACCACGGAGCACGAGGCGCCGCTCGCACCCGGCTCCTGGGGCGACCGCTACCAGCTCCCGCCTAACAGCGGCCAGGTCCGGGCTCGCCGGCGGGGGATTTTGGGCACGATCGTGGCCGGCGGCTTCGCCGTCTTCAAGTACGGTTTTCTGCTGCTCAAGCTGGGGGCGTTCAAGGGAACCCTGATCACCATGGTGATCAGTGTCGTCGCCTATTCCATCTTCTTCGGGCCGGTCTTTGCGATCGGATTCGTGCTGCTGCTGCTGGTGCATGAGATGGGCCACTACCTGATGGCCCAGCGCCTCGGGCAGTCGGTCTCGGCGCCCGTCTTCATCCCCTTCCTGGGCGCGCTCATCAACCTGCGCCGCCAGCCGGCCTCGGTCCAGCAGGAGGCGACCATGGCGCTGGCCGGCCCCACCGTCGGCACCGTGGCCGCCTGGCTCTGCGTCCTGGTGGGGGTCGCCGTGCACTCCGAGTTCTGGGCGGCTCTGGGCTACCTCGGGTGTTTGCTCAACCTCTTCAACCTGATCCCGGCCACCCCCCTGGACGGAGGCAGGGTGACCGCCGCCATCTCCAAGTGGGCCAATCTGGTCGGACTGGGGATCCTCGTCCTCTATGCGCTCTGGGCCTTCAGCTCGGGTACGGCGGTGAGCCCGGTCATCGCGATCATCGTGCTGTTCGCCGTCTTCGGGACCATCTCAAGGTTTCGCCAGGCTCGGCTCATGCCCGAGTACCTGGCGGTCCCGACCCGCCAGCGCTGGCTGTTCTTGGGCTCCTACCTGGTGATCGTCCTGGTCGCCGGGCTGGGGGTGGTGAAGGGGTACCCCTACCTCCACTACGTGCACACCGTCCACCTCCCGTTTAGCTTCTGACGGTGCCTGGTAGACTCGGAGAGCAACCATGAAGGCAATTCACCCCGAGTACTTTCACGACGCCGCGGTCACCTGTTCCTGCGGGAACACGTTCACGACCGGGTCCACCCAGAAGGCGTTGCACACCGAGGTCTGCAGCGTCTGCCACCCGTTCTTCACCGGGGAGCAGCGGATTGTGGACACCGGCGGCCAGGTGGA
>PKXE01000183.1:2843-3011 GCA_003132265.1 Candidatus Dormiibacterota bacterium
GTTGGGGAGTAGTTCATGAGGGTGAGTTGGCGGTGCTCGGCCCTGGCGGGGACGGCGGCCGGGAGGGACGGCTGATGCTTGCCCCCGGGTTGGAGGCGCGGTTGGACGCCGTTCGGGCCCGGTCGGAAGCGATTGCGGCGGAGCTTCAGGACCCGGAGGTGAGCCGCG
>PKXE01000125.1 GCA_003132265.1 Candidatus Dormiibacterota bacterium
TGGTCGTTCTGGACCTGGCTCTCCATCGACAAGAAGGACGCCGGCAAGTTCTGGATCGGCTTAGCCTTGGCGATCTTCGGCGGAATCACCGCCCGCTCCCTCGTTGGCGGGCTGATTGTGCTCGGCGTCTGGAGCTGGGCCCTCGTGGATCGAGCCACCAAGCCGGAGAGCTACTACGTCCGATAGCTCGAGACCTCGCCCGGCTCACTTTGCAGTGCGAGGTCTGGCTGCCAGCTGCCCCCGGCCCAGCTGCCGGTCAACCGCCGCTGGGCCAGCTCGGCGATTGACCGGCCCTCAGCCGGGTGGATCCAGTCCGGAGCCAGCTGGGCGGCTCCCCGGAGCAGGTATGGCCTGGTCAACAGTCCCGGGTGAGGCACGGTCAGCTCCGGAGAGTCCCAGCTCTCACCCTCGATCAGGATCACGTCGACGTCCAGTTTCCGGGGGCCTTTAGGTACCCCGCGACGGCGCCCAGCCCGGGACTCAGCCTCCCGGGCAAGTTGCAGCCAGCCCAGGCCTCGGCGCCGGCCCCGGGCTAGCAGCAGCTGGTTGAGAAAATCCGGTTGGGAAATCGCCCCGATGGGCGCCGTATTCCAGCGCGGCGTGGCGGCCATAACCTCGACACCCTGTTCTTGGAACAGGGCGAGGGCCACGTNNTGGGTGGCCGGCGAGCCAGCACGTCCATGACCCGGGCCACGTCGCGGATCTGGGCCACGTCATGGACCCTGACGATGTCGGCCCCGCAGGCAATCGACCAGGCCACGGTGGCGGCGGTACCGAGCAGCCGGCCCTCGACCGGGCGCTCGTCGAGCAACCAGCCGATCAGCGACTTGCGGGAGGTACCGACCAGGATGGGGCAGCCCAGCGCCCGCAGCTCGCACAGCTGGCGGAGCACCTCGTAGTTCTGGGCCGGGACCTTGCCGAACCCGATCCCCGGGTCCAGCACCACCTGGTCCCGGGGGATGCCCGCCCGCTCCGCCAGCTGGAGCGAGAACCGGAGCTGGGCCAGCACGTCGCCGAGGAGATCCGTGTATTCGGTGCCTGCCTGGTTGTGCATGCAGATCACCGGCACCTTGGCCGCGGCCACCACGCCAGCCATCTCGGGGTCGCGGCGAAGCCCCCAGATGTCGTTGACTCCGTCGGCCCCGGCGGCGAGGGCGGCCCTCGCGACCTCGGCCTTGCTGGTGTCCACAAAGATCGGCACCGGGAGCTCATCTGAGATCACCGTCAGGGCGGGCACCACCCGGCTGATCTCCTCCTCCACCGAGATCTGCTGGTACCCGGGGCGGGTGCTCTCTCCCCCCACGTCGAGGGCGTCGGCGCCCTCTCCGACCAGGCGCAGCGCCCGGGCCACTGCCGCCTCGGGGCTGCTCCCCACTCCGTCGCCGCTGAAGGAGTCGGGGGTGACGTTGACGACCCCCACCAGGTAGGTGCGCGCCCCGAACTCCCAGACGGTGTTCCCCAACCGCAGGGCGGGGGCCGGGGTACTGAGGTGCTCCAGCGCCTCCCGGACCGCTCGGGCGGGTGGCCAGCTCCCGATGTCGGGGGGAAGGCCCCGGACCCCGGCCAGCAGGCGGTCCAGCCGGCCTTCGATGAGCAGGGACCCGTCCTCGGCGAGCGCCACTCGGTCAGAGCCGATTCCCGCCAGCGCGGTCGCCAGCCGGGAGGAATCCGTAGCCGCCTCAACCCGCAGCCAGATCGCGCTCCCGCCGCTGAGAGTCGAGAGGTTGGGATAGGGTGCGGTGAGTCGTACCACCGTCGCCGGCTCGCTGTCGATGGGCATCCCTGCCAGTTTGCGTCAGGTCCTCGCGCAACCGGCGAGCTCAGCCTAGAATCAGGCTTGGAATGGCAGAGGGCTTGCGGGGGCCCGGGCTGAACGTCGCCATCCTGGGCCACAGCCACGACGGCAAGACCACCCTGGCGGAGTCGCTGCTCTTCGCCGCCGGGGCCTCTCCAAGGTTGGGGTCGACCGACCAGGGAACGGCGCTGCTGGACTACGAGCCGGAGGAGCAGCGTCGGCACATCTCGGTCCAGCTGGGTATCGCCTGCCTCAGATGGAAGGACTCGGCGCTGGCGCTCCTCGACACCCCGGGATTTCAGGACTTCGAGGGCGAGGTCCTGGAGGCGCTGGCGGTGGCCGACGCGGCGGTCCTGGTGGTGGGGGCCAACACGGGCGGTCACCCGCCGGTGGGAGCGGAGACCACCTGGGAGCTGCTGGCTGAGCGCCACCTGCCCCGGCTGATCGTCCTCACCAAGCTGGACAAGGAGCATGCTGACTTCGACGCCACCTATCAGGGCCTGCAGAGCCGGTTCAGTCCCAAGCCCATCGCACTGCAGATCCCGATCGGATCCGAGCACTCCTTCCAAGGGGCGGTCGACCTACTGTCTGGCCGGGCGCTGCTATTCGACCCTCAGGGAGGCTATAAGGAGGCCGACTGTCCGCCGGATCTCCTACAAGAGGTGACCAGGCGGCGCCAGGAGCTGGTCGAGGCGGTCGCCGAAACGGACGACGAACTGCTGGAGCGCTACCTGGAGGGCCAGGAACCGTCCGCGGACCAACTGCTCCAGGCCCTGCACGACGCCACCTCCCAGGGCAAGCTGGCCCCGGTCCTGGTCGCGGCCCCGGTGCGGGCCCTCGGGGCCAAGCCCGTGCTGGACGCGCTGGCCAGCTGCCTGGGTCGGGTGAACCCGCCGCCGGACCAGAGCGGCACGCCCACTTTGTTCTTCTTCAAGACGGTCGCCGACCCCTTCGGCAAGATCTCCTACTTCCGAGTGCTCAGCGGTAGCCTGAAGGGTGACGCCCATCTCTTCAACTCGCGCACCGGTGAGGAGGAGCGGATCGCCCGCCCACTCCGTCCCAAGGGCAAGGCGCTGGAGCCGGTCGAGCAGTTGCTCGCCGGCGAGATCGGGGCCGCCACCAAGCTGATTCATGTGGCAACCGGGGACACCCTGGGGCCCAGGGGGACGGCGGCATCGCCGAAGTGCGAGTTCCCGCCCACTTCTTACACGATGGCCATCCGGCCCAAGTCGAAGGGAGACGAGGAGAAGATCAACGCCGGCCTCCACCACCTCCTGGAGGAGGACCCTACCCTCCGGATCGAGTGGGAGCCCGGCACCCACGAGACCCTTCTCCACGGGCTCGGTGACGTCCACCTGGAAGTCACCTTGGAGAAGCTACGTCGCAAGTACCAGATCGAGGCGGTGCTGGCCGTTCCCCACGTCCCCTACCAGGAGGCGGTGCGGGGATCAGCCCGGCAGCAGCACAAGTACAAGAAGCAGTCCGGGGGCGCGGGTCTGTACGGAGATTGCACCTTGGAGATCGAGCCGCTGCCGAGGGGCGGGGGCTTCGTCTGGGAGGACAAGATCTTCGGCGGGTCCATCCCCCACCAATTCCGGCTCTCCGTCGAGAAGGGGGTCCGCCAGACCTTGGAGCAGGGAGCCTTGGCCGGCTACCCGATCGTGGACGTCAAGGTCCGGCTGGTGGACGGCTCCACCCACCCAGTCGACGGCAAGGACATCGCCTTCCAGCTGGCCGGCGCGATGGCGATGCGCCAGGCGGTGGAGAAGGCGGGGGCCTACCTCTTGGAACCGGTCATGGAAGTGGTGGTGATCGTCCCCGCCGTCCACATGGGCGACGTCATCGGCCACCTCAATGCCAGGCGAGGCCACATCGGGGGGATGACCCCGATGGGAGGCGAGCTGGAGCAGGTGACCGCCAAGGTCCCGCTGGTGGAGATGTACCAGTTCCCGATCGAGCTCCGGGCGGCCACCCAGGGGCGAGGCCGGTACACCATGAGCTTCGACCACTACGAAGAGGTTCCGGCCCAGGTGGCCCAGCCGATCATCGCCGCTCGCCAACAGCAGCTGCACACCAGGGAAGCGGCCAGCGCCTGACCTTGCCCTAGATCAGTTGGTCAGCTATGATTGCGCGAGCAACGACTTTCCCCGGGACGCGACGGCCGCGACCCGTCCACTCAGGAGGCGCTCATGCCGGCCATCACCGCCGCCAACCCACTCGCCCTACCGCGCGTTCCCCAACTGGAACCGGCGCTGACCCGCAATCGGCCGGTGACCTCGATCACGGTCGCCCCGAGCGCGTTTGAAGGAGAGGGCTTCCCGGTCCGTCGGGCGTTTGCCGGAGTCAGAAAGGCGGAGCTGGATCCCTTCGTGCACATGGACCAGATGGGCGAGGTCGACTACGCGCCCGGCGAGCCCAAGGGCACCCCGTGGCATCCCCATCGGGGGTTCGAGACCGTGACCTACATGATCGACGGCACCTTCCAGCATCAGGACTCCAACGGGGGCGGTGGCCTGATCACCAACGGCGACACCCAGTGGATGACCGCTGGCGCCGGAATCCTCCATATCGAGACCCCGCCCGAGCGGCTGGTGGTGTCCGGGGGCCTCTTCCATGGCATCCAGCTGTGGGTCAATTTGCCAGCTGTCCAGAAGTGGTCCCCCCCGCGCTACCAGGACATTCGGGCTGGCAAGGTGACCCTCCTCTCTTCACCCGACGGGGGGGCCTGGTCCGGGTCATCGCCGGCGACGTGGCCGGTCACTCTGGACCTGGGAGCACCCACACCCCAATCGCTCTGGCCCACGCCACCCTCAGCCCGGGAGCCCAACTGGTCCTGCCGTGGCGCCCCGACTTCAACGCCCTGGTCTACGGGCTCGCCGGAGCCGGGACCGTGGGGACTTCCGGCGCCAAGTTCAAGATGGGCCAGTTGGTGGTCTTCGGTGCCGGCGAGGCGATCACGGTGACCGCCGACCTCGAGCAGGACAGCCACACCCCCAACCTCGACATCCTGATCATCGGGGGCCAGCCGATCCGCGAGCCGGTCGCCCAGTACGGACCGTTCGTGATGAACACTGCCGACGAGCTGAGGCAGGCCTTTGAGGACTACCGCGCTGGCAAGCTCGGGGTCATCCCCGCCGGCCAGATCGAGGCACCGGCGAGGGCCTGATCAACTCCCGTCCAGCACGCCCTGGGGAGTGCTGGACGGCCGCCCGGCTCGAAGGCCTCCCGTTGTCCGGCTGGGCCACTTCGCTATGAGCCGCGCCCTGCCCACGGCATCCTCGAAGGGGAAGAGGTGGCCAATACCGGCCAACACCTCGACATCCCGATCGCGGTTGCCCCAGACGGGCAGGGTCCGGCCCGAGAGACCCGAGAGGTTTGGGATAAGCAGGGATTCCGGGCGGAATTTGAAGGGCGGCATCAGCCCCGGGAAGGCGGCCAGGTCCGACCCGCTCGGAAAGCGCAGGGGCACCAGGTGTCGGTAGCCAGCCAGCCCCGACGCCAGGAACCGAGGTCCCCAGCGGCGGCCCCGCACCTCCTCCTCCCGTGACCCGCCGCGCCCGGGGAGGCCGGCCGCGGAAGGCCTTCTTCCTGAGAGCGGAGAGCTTCTACCACATCGCCGCCAAATACCAGGCCCTCCGAGAACTCGGGCTTCCGGTGCCCGACTATCGCGCGTTCTCTACATGCGGGTCTTTCCGGGAGATCGTTCAGGGCCACTTCCGGGGACGGGGCCGCTACC
>PKXE01000204.1:0-1238 GCA_003132265.1 Candidatus Dormiibacterota bacterium
GTCCTGGTTCTGGGCGCCGATGGCTACATCGGGTGGCCGATGGCGATGCATCTCTCCCGGCTCGGCCACCAGGTGGTGGCGGTTGACAACCTGGCCCGGCGGCGCTGGGACCGGGAGGGGGGCACCTACAGCCTTCTGCCGATCAAGTCCATGCCCCAGCGAGTCAGGCGCTGGCAGCAGCTGACCGGCAATCGCATCGACTGGCGCCGGGCCGACCTCACCGACTTTCCGGCGGTGGATCGGCTCTTTGAGGAGTTCGAGCCTGAGGCGGTCGTCCATTTCGCCGAGCAGCGGAGCGCTCCCTTCTCGATGGTGGACCGGGAACACGCGGTCTTCACCCAGGTCAACAACGTGGCCGGCACGCTCAACCTGCTCTTCGCGATCCGCGATCGGGCACCTGATTGCCACCTGATCAAGCTCGGCACCATGGGGGAATACGGCACCCCCAACATCGACATCGAAGAGGGCTACCTCGACATCGAGCACAACGGCCGCCGGGACCGGCTGCCGTTCCCNNGACCTCAATCAGGGGGTGGTCTATGGGGTCGAGACCGAGGACACTGGGCTCCATCCCGACCTATCGACCCGCTTCGACTTCGACTCGATCTGGGGCACCGCGCTCAATCGGTTCTGCGTCCAGGCGGCGGTCGGGCAGCCGCTCACGGTGTACGGCAAGGGCGGGCAGACCCGCGGCTATCTCGACATCCGCGACACCATGGCCTGCATCACCCTGGCCCTGGAGAATCCCGCCGAGCGCAGCGAGTGCCGGGTCTTCAACCAGTTCACCGAGCAGTTCAGCGTCAACGAGCTGGCGGAGCTGATCTCCAAGGCCAGGGCGCAACAGGGGCTGAAGACCGCCGTCTCCCACATCCCCAACCCTAGGGTCGAGGTGGAGAGCCACTACTACAACGCCAAGCACCAGCACCTGTTGGATCTCGGGCTGAAGCCCCACTTGCTCGGGGACACGCTCCTCGATTCTGTGATTGGGAAGGTCGCTAAGTACGCCGATCGAGTGGATCCCGTCCTGCTCGCCAAGCCCAGCGTCAGCTGGCGGACCGGTGGCAACGAGGTCTGGAAAAAGTACTCGCGCCAGGGTGGCTACGCCATCGCCACGACGGAGCTGGTGCGTCCCGGCTACTCCCGGGTCAAGGCGGCGGTCTGAGCCGCCTTGACCCGGGACTGCTTGAGGTGGAGGAGCCCCGGGTAGAATTCCTTTGAGTTCGACCGCCGCCTCACTC
>PKXE01000204.1:1254-3088 GCA_003132265.1 Candidatus Dormiibacterota bacterium
GTCGAGGACTACCCGGGGTTCGCCTCGATCAAGGGCCCGGAGCTGGCCACCAAGATGGCGGATCATGCGCTCACCTTCGGCGCCGAGTTGGTGACTGCGCGGGTGACGTCCATTACGCCCCAGCTGGACGGGCTGAAGCGGATTGAGCTGGAGGAGGGCGAGCCCTACTTCGCGGAGGCCGTGATCATTACCGCGGGAGGCCATCCCCGTAAGCTCGAGGTGCCCGGCGAGGAGGAGTTCGCCGGGAGAGGGGTTTCCTACTGCGCGGTCTGTGATGGCGCCTTCTTTAAGGGTCAGCACCTGGCCGTCATCGGGGGCGGCGACGCCGCCATCGAGGAGGCCACCTTCTTGACGCGGTACGCCAGTGCGGTGACGGTTGTCCACCGGCGGGGGGAGTTCCGGGCCCAGCCGCTATTGGTGGAGCGGGCCCGCCAGAACGGCCGGGTGGACTTCCTGCTCGACCGGGTGGTGGAGGAGATCCAAGGTGCGGCAGGTCGGGTGACGCGGCTCCAGCTCCGGCACCTCCCCAGTGGCCAGCACGAGGAGCTCGAGGTGGGCGGGATCTTCATCTTCGTCGGCTTTTTGCCGAACACCGGTCTGCTCGCCGCCCATGCCGACCACGATGCCGAGGGGTATTACCTCACCGACGCCAACATGATGACCTCGGTGCCCGGTGTCTACGCCGCCGGTGACGTCCGGGCCCAGCTCACCAGGCAGGTGACGACTGCGGTCGGGGACGCCACCACCGCGGCTCTGGCCGCCACCAAGCAGGTGGAGGAGGAGCGAGCCGCGGCCGCACCGCGGGTCTCCGCGGTCGGGGCCTAGCGCGGTGGCCCCCTCCAGCATCGTCACCAAGGGCGGTGACGGCGGCGAGACCAGCCTGCTCTACGGGGGCAGGGTCGCCAAGGACGACGTCCGCACCGAGGCCTACGGGGCCCTGGACGAGGCAATCTCGGCTTTGGGCCTGGCGCGCGCGCTGTGCATCCAGCCGGGGGTGCAGGAGCGGATCCTGGAGCTGCAGCGGGAGTGCTTCACGGTGGGGGCCGAGCTAGCTACCGGCAAGGGCCAGCGCCATAAGCTGGAGAAGCATTTCCCCACCCTCAAGGCCGACGCTGTCGACGCGCTGGAGGCCGAGGTCCACCACCTGGAGGCGACGGTCGGGCTCCCGGACGGTTTCGTCATCCCCGGCGGCTGCCCCGGCGCGGCGGCGATCGACTTGGGCCGGACCCTCATTCGGCGGGCCGAGCGCCGGGCGGTGACCCTCCACCGCCAGGGCGAACTTGAGAACCCGGAGGTCCTCCGCTACCTGAACCGTCTCTCGGACCTGCTGTTCATGCTGGCACGTCAGGAAGAGGCGGGTCGCACCGTCCCCAAGTAGCCGGGTCCAGGATGGCCGCCGTCGGCAGTTCGCGACCTCCCCAGACCGTGCGCCGCCACTGCCGAATCCGCGGCCAGGTGCAGATGGTCGGCTTCCGGGCCTTCGCCACCCTCCATGCCCGTCAGTTGGGGCTGCGTGGTTGGGTTCGCAACACCGCGGCGGGCGAGGTCGAGGTCCTGGCCGAGGGTCCGCCGGCTCCGATGGCGGAGTTTCTGGGACTGCTGCAGTGCGGCCCAGCCGCAGCCCAGGTCACGAGCTTCCAGGTTTCCGATGAGGTGGCCGAGACCGGGCTGGGGGATTTCTCGCCGGTCCCCTGAAGGACGTCGCTCAGGTGGACTTTGCTCCGCCGGCTTCCGGGGGCCCGGACCCCGAGCCGACGCCTCAAACCCTGATCTGACATTTACCCTCGCATACGCGCACGCCCCTAGACCTCGATGACGCTCTGATGGACGCCCT
>PKXE01000103.1:0-12960 GCA_003132265.1 Candidatus Dormiibacterota bacterium
GCGCTTCCGGGGCGGGGGCGAAGTCCGGCGAGGACATGGCCGCCTCTGGCGTGGCCGCCACGCCGCCGTCTGGGGCCGCTGCCGGGGCCGCACCGCTGCCAGTGCCACGCGAGCGGCGCCGGCGCTTCCGGGGGGCTGCGCCAACGCCCGGGAGTTGAGGGGCCAGGGTCGGCTCTGGTCCCCCTGCCACGGAAGCCATGGGTAGGGCAATGTCGGCAGCAGCTGCCTGGAGTGAGGCCACCGTCAAAGCCTCGCCGGTCGGCTCGGCCTCGGTAGCGGTCGACCGCGACCGACCGCGCCGCTTCTTGGAGACGGGCGCCACCAGGCCGTCAATGGCGGCCCGCGCCGCCCCCTGCTCAGCTGCCTGCTTGGTGCCACCGCGGCCCTCACCCAGGACCGGGCCACCCTCGACTGACACCTGGGAGAGGTACTGCCGAGGGCGGGCGTTCCCGTCGGGGAGGGTGCGATACAGGGGCGGCATCCCGTAGCGCTCCTGCGCCAGCGCCTGCAGCCTCCCCTTGAAGTTGGGGTCGGTCCAGGAGCTGAGGTCCCCGATCCGAGAGAGGAAGATTTTGCCGGCCTTCCGGTAGCCCTGATCCAGGAAGGTCGCGCCGATGATCGCCTCGAAGGCGTTGGCGTGGAGCGAGGTCAGTCGGCGGGCCCCGGACTTGGTCGCCCCCCGGCCCAGCCGGAGCGCTTCGCCGAGGCGCAGTTGCTCGCCGATCCCGGCCAGGGCGACTGTGCTCACCAAAGAGGAGCGCATCTGGGTCAGCTGGCCCTCGTCGTAAGTCGGAAAGCGGTTGAAGAGGTACTCCGCCGCCACCAGTTCCAGGACCGCGTCGCCCAGATACTCCAGCCGTTCGTTGTCGCGGCCCTCGGCCCCCCGTTCGTTGATCCACGAGGTGTGGGTCATGGCCTCGAGCAACCACTCCCGGCGTTTGAACTTGATGTCCAGCCGCGCCTCAAGGTCTTCGAGCCGGCGCTCGGCCTCCTGCTCCTGCTCAGCCTGCTCCGCCGAATTAGGCTGGGATCGACGCCGACGCGCTGCCGGCCGAGCCGGCCCGGCGGCCGCTAGTTGGTCAGATCCAGGTGGTCCTTGACGTAGTCCCAGGCCTGCCCCACCGTCTGGATCTTCTCCGCGTCCTCGTCCGGGATCTCCATCCCGTAGGCCTCCTCGAAGGCCATGATCAGCTCCACTAGGTCCAGCGAGTCGGCGTTCAGATCCTCCACGAAGTTGGCTTCCGGCGTCACCTGATCCGGTTCGACGCCCAGCTGCTCCACCACGATCGGCTTGAAGCCTTCCCAGGTCGTGTCTGCCATCTGTTCCCCTACTTGGACGACCCTCGGTCGTCGGCTCTTCCTGCTGTTCTGGAACCGGGCCCGTCGCCCCTTCTGCCTTAGCTGGCGGGTTGCCGACCCCGGCCCGATCCAGCCGACCTGGACCCGGTGCGTCCCCGCCGGCGCCGGCACCGCTGAGGCGCTCGCCGGGCAATACGGTAAAGCTTGCGGAGCCGCCGCCGCTGCCCTGGGCTTCGCCGCCACCGTCCGGGGTGCGCTCAGGCGGAGTCCCCGCCTTCCGCGAGCCCGCCAAGCGGCGCACGAAGGATTTCACAGCCCGACTGCAGAGAAGGGCGGCGGAGCCGCTGAGGGATACGTTTGCCGGGGCAAGCTGCGGGTCATTGTAAGCCGGGGCCGAAGGGCCTAGGCGCCCCCGGCAAGCGCCGCCGGCCGGTCCGGTGCCTGCGGTCCGGCGAGCGCCCGGGCGGCACTCTCAGGCGAATCCACCGAGATGGTCTGGGCGGCCGGCAAAATTCGCCGGACCAGTCCACCGAGGGTGGTCCCCGGGCCACACTCCACGAAGGCCTCTGCGCCTGCCTCTGAGAGCGCCCGAACCGCGTCAGCCCACCGCACCGGTCCCACCAGCTGTTCCCGCAGCCCAGCTCGAACCTCCGCACCGGTGTGAGAGACGGTCCCCGTGACCCCCGCCGCGATGGGGAAGTGCGGGTCTTGGATCGTCACCTGGTCCAGCTGGATCGCAAAGGCGGCGGCCGCAGCGGCCATGAGCGGCGAATGAAAGGCGCCACCCACATTGAGCGGCACCACCCGGCGGGCCCCAGCTTCCTTGGCCAGCTGAGAGAGCCGCTCCACTCCCAAGCGACTGCCGGAGACGACCACCTGTCCGGGGGCGTTGTCATTGGCCACAACGCAGCTCTCCGCGCCCGTCCCGGCCTTCACGCACAGCGTCTCCAACACCGGCAGCTCGAGGCCCAGGATCGCGGCCATCGTCCCGCCCGGCGCATTCGCCATGAGCCGGCCTCGCTCCAGCACCAGCCGCATCGCGTCCTCGGCGGTGAGCGAGCCACTGGCTACCACTGCGCAGTACTCGCCCAGGCTGTGGCCGGCAGCGGCCACTGGCTCCAGCCCACCTTGGATCAGGATCTCAGCCAGGGCGACCCCGGTGTAGAAGAGCGCCGGCTGGGCCACCTCCGTTGGCCGAAGCTCCTCCGCCAGACCGGTCACCAAGAGTCGCTCCAAGGCGATCCCCCGCTCCTCGGCGAGCTGGAGCAGAGCAGNNATCCCCCCGAACCCGGGACTACTCAGTCGGGATGACCTCACGTCCCTTGTACTGGCCGCAGTTCGGGCAGATGGTGTGCGGTCGCCGCGGCTGGCGGCAGCGCGGGCAGGGGGAAAGCGTCGGCCCCTGCAGGGCGAGGTGGGACCGGCGCCGGTCGCGCCGAGCCTTTGGGATGCGTTCTTTAGGTAGTGCCATGACGGGATGGGAGTCTATCAGGCGCCCGCGACGACCCTAACGCCGCCGGCCCCGCCCCTTCGGCTTCTCCTCCCCCTCCGGGCCCTGCTCCAGGGTCTCCAGGCCCCGGCGCACCTGGGCCAACGCCGAGGCCAGCTCGGTCTCCAATTTCTCCATCCGGTCGCGGATGTAGTCGTCGGTATCCCGGCGCATCTTGCGGCTGCGGTCGCGCGCCTCGGTCAAGAGCCGGTCCGCCTCAGCAGTCGCCCTTCTCGTCACCTCATGGTCGTCGGTCAGCCGGTCGGCACGCTCCTGCGCCGCAAGCACGGTCTGCTCTGACTGCTCGGCGGCCTCCCGCAGCCGGGCGTCACGGGTCTCCAGGACCATGCGTGCCTCGCGGATCTCGTCGGGAAGCGAGACCCGGATCTGGTCCAGAGCCTCCAGGATCTCCTCCTCGCCGACCACGATGCTGGAGGTCAAGGGCAGCCGCCGGCTCTGGGTGACCAGCGACTCCAGCCGATCCAGGACGTCGAATATCGACATTCCTTCGGACTCCGGCTCCAAGTCGTCTCGGTCGTCGGACATGACCCCTCCTCTATCCGGCCCGGACGGCGGCCGCCCCGGTCGGCGCCAACTTGTCGTGGAGCGCCCGCTCAACGACCGGAGGCACCAGCCCCTCGATGCTACCCCCGTGGGCGCAGACGTCCTTCAGCAAAGAGGAGCTGAGGTAGACGTTGGAAAACCCAGTCGTCAGGAACACGGTGTGGACCTTGGGCTCCAGCCGCCGGTTCATGAGGGCCATCTGGAACTCGCTGTCCAGGTCCGAGACCGCCCGCAGGCCGCGCACGATCACCGCGGCGCCCTCGGACGTGGCAAAGCTGACCGCCAGGCCGGAGAAGTGACGCACCTCGATGTCGCTTTCCGGGGGCAGGCTCTGGCGTACCAGTTCGGCCCGCTCCTCGACGGAGAAAAGGTACTGCTTGTGCTCGTTGTCCAGGACCCCCACCACCACCCGGTCGAAGATCTGGCGGGCCCGGCCGATCACGTCCAAGTGGCCGCTGTGGATCGGGTCGAAGCTGCCGGGGTAGACCGCCGTGGTCATGGGAGCCTCCGGTAGAAGGAGAGCACTGTGGTGCCGTACCGCGCGGTACGCACGCAATTTAGCGCGCCGGCCTGATCCGGCACCGACAAGTCTCGGTGATGTTCCACCACCACCAGCGGATCCCACTCACTGGAGGCAGCCGTCGCCCTGCCCAGGAGCCGCACCGCGTCCAGGCAGAGCTGGGCCCCAGCGTCTCGGTAGGGAGGGTCCAGCAGGATCAGTCGGCAGCGAACCAGCGAGCCCGGTGGGCGGCGAAGCCAGGAGAGCGCGTCCCCGACCACGACCTCCGCCCGGTCAGACCAGCCAAGGCGCTCCAGATTGGACTCGATCAGCTTGGCCCGCTGCCGCCCCAACTCCACGAAGGTGACGAAGCTGGCCCCTCGAGAGAGGGCCTCCAATCCCAGGCTGCCGGCTCCGGCGAAGAGGTCCACCACCTCGGCCCCCACTACCAGCTCGCCTAGGATGTTGAAGCAGGCCGCTCGCGCCAGCCCGGTGGTGGCCCGGAGGTCCGGCGCTGACTCGGTCAGCAGCCGCCGACCGGCGGCTTCGCCACCGGTCAGGCGGGCGCCAACGGCAGTGCGTGGTCTTCCCGGGCGACGAGAGCGAGGGGACACGTGGCCAAGGATCGCAGGGTGCAGCGATGGGGAGTGGAGCCGACTGGCGGCTCAGTCGAACTCGAACACCACCTGGTAGTGCCGCATCTGCCGCCGCAGCCCCTGGTCGCGCAGTTCGGGATCGCGGTCCAGCAGCGCCTCCGCCGCGGACCGGGCCCGCCGCCGCAGCCCCTCGTCGAGTAGGTCGCCGACCCGCATCTCGGGAAGGCCGTGCTGGCGCAGCCCGTACGGCTCTCCGGCCCCCCGCTGCCGAAGGTCGATCTCGGCCAGCTCGAATCCATCCTGGTGGTCCACCAGCGCCTGGAGCCGGCTCCTGGCGCCGAGCTCTGCGCTCTCGGCGAAGAGAAGGCAGTGCGAGGGGTAGGGTCCGCGCCCAATCCGGCCCCGGAACTGGTGGAGCTGGGCCAGCCCGAAGCGGTCGGCGTCCTCGATTCCCATCACGGTGGCGTTGGGAACGTCGACCCCGACCTCGATGATGCTGGTGGCCACCAGGATGTCGAACTCCCCGTTGGCGAACGCCTGCATCCGCTGGACCTTGTCCCGCGCCGGCATCTTCCCGTGCAAGAGGGTGAGGCGCAGGTCCGGCAGGATCTCGGACTGGAGCCGCTCGAACTCAGTCGTGGCGGAGCGCGACTGGCGCAGCGGGGAGTCCTCGACCAGTGGGCAGATGATGAACCCCTGGCGGCCGGCTCTCACCTCGGCCCTGATGAAGTCGTAGGCGGCACTGCGCTGGGCCGGCTCCACCAGCCTGGTCTGGATCGGAATCCGGTTAGGCGGCAGGTGGCGGATCTGGCTCACGTCGAGGTCGCCATAGAGCGTCCTCGCCAGGGATCGGGGAATCGGGGTCGCGGTCATGGAAAGGAAGTCAGGGTTGACCTGCGCCTTCTCCAGCAGCCGCAGGCGCTGGGCTACCCCGAAGCGATGCTGCTCGTCAACTATGCAGAGCCCAAGGTCGGGTAGGGCGACGTCGTCCTCGATGAGGGCGTGAGTGCCGATCACCAGCTGGTCGGCTCCCGTCCCGAGGCCCGCCAGGATCTCCCGACGCTGGGCGGCGGGGGTGCTGCCCACCAGAAGTCGGGGCCAGATCTCGAACTTGGAGAGCAGCTCGCGCAGGGTGAGGAAGTGCTGCCGGGCCAAAATCTCGGTCGGGGCCATCAGCACCACCTGGTGCCGAGCGGCGATGGCCATCCGGGCGGCCATCGCCGCCACCACCGTCTTCCCTGACCCCACATCACCCTGGAGCAACCGGTTCATTGGGGATGGCCGATCCATATCGGTGAGGATCTCGTGGGCCGCCAGGCGCTGGTCATCGGTCAGCTGGAAGGGAAGGCCAGCGACGAACTCCCGCGCAATCCCCACGCTGTAGGGGCTGCGCACGCCCGCTCGGCGCAGGCGCTGGCGGCGGGCCATGAGCGCCGCCAGCTGGGGGTAGAAGAGCTCGTCGAAGCCGAACCGCTCCTGGGCCCGGTCCAAAGCGCCCTGGTCCTCCGGGAAGTGGATGTCCCGGAGGGCGGTGGCCAGCGGGATCAGCCGCTCCCGCTGGCGGATCTCGTCTGGCAGCGGGTCTTCGATGCTGGCGGCCAGTGGGAGCAGCTGGGCCACCTGGGCTCGCAGCCAGCGCGAGGTGACCCCGTAGGTCTCAGGGTAGGTGGGCACCAACACTCCGACGCTGGACTGGCTGACCAGCTTGCGCTCCCGCTCCAGGTCCGGATTGCGGAGCTGCAGCCCGCCCCGGCGCCCCCGCACCGCCTTGCCGTGGAGCGTCACCCGGTCCCCCGGCTGGAGCAGATGCCGGAGGTGGGGTTGGTTGAACCAGACCACCTCCACCACGCCGGTGCTGTCACCCACCTCGCCCTCGATCAGGTCCATCTTTCGATAGCGAGCCCGGCGGGCGCGCACCGCGACGACATCCACCTCCACGGTGGCCGCCTGGCCCGCTCGCAGCTGGGAGACCGTCACCCGCTCTCGCTGGTCGTCGTGCCGGCGCGGCAGGTACCAGAGGAGGTCGCGGACGGTGCGGCAACCCAGCCGGCGCAGCCCGTCCAGCCGTTGCGGCGAGATGCGCGGCAGCTGGGCAAGTGGGGTGTCGAGAGAGATCACCGCACCCCCCGGTACCGCCCTCAGGGGGGCTCCCCGGGCCGCGGCGGCGCTGCTGCTACGACCTTGCTTCAAGGTAGCAGTAGGCGAGGGTCCCCGGCCCGCAGTGACTGCCGATCACCGGGCTGGCGTGCTGGAGGAGGATGTCCATCCCGGGGAACGTCCCCCTGGCGTCCTGGAGCAGGCGCTCGGCGTCGGCGGGGTCGCCCACATAGAGCACCCCACAGCGCGCCAGAGGGCGATGCTCCACCAGGAGCTCGCTGAGCCGGCGGATTCCCACCGCCCGGCTGCGGACCCTCCCGATGGGGACCACGGCTCCGTCTTCGCCGAGGCTGATGATCGGTTTGATCGAGAGCACGCTCCCGACCATCGCCTGCACCTTGCCGATCCGGCCGCCGAGTTGGAGATAGTGCAGGGTGTCGAGTAGGCAGATGATCCCGGTGCGCTGGGGCATGGAGGCCAGCTCCGCCACGATCTCCGGGGCCGACCGACCCTGCTCGGCAAGCTCGATCGCCGCCAGCACTTGCAGGCCGGTGCCGAGGCTCACGGTGCGGCTGTCCACCACGTGGATCCGCTCCGGGTCCACGGCCGCGGCAGCTACGGTCGCCGATCCCACGGTTCCACTGAGCGCGGCGGCGATGTGGATGGAGACCACCTCGTCGTCGGGAGCCACCAGCAGCCGGCGGTAGACCTCCTCGAAGTCGCCCGGCGGTGGTTGCGAGGTGCGGGGCGGTTGCTTGGCCGAGCTCAGCCGCTCCAGGAACTGAAGGTCGTCGAGGTCAACCCGGTCCCGGAATTCCCGGTCTCCAAAATGGAGCCGCAACGGGACGGTGACTACCCCGGCGACCTGCCGGCGGCCCTCGGGCAGATCGCAGGTGCTGTCGGTAACGATCCGAACGGTCACCCGAAGCTCCTGTTACTCCGCCGAGATAATGAACTGGTACAGCGCTTGGCCCCCGTCGTGTCGTTCCACCTCAAGGCCGGGGAACCGCACCCGGATGGCCCGCTCCAGCTCTTCGCCGACCTCGGTTTCCACGTCGGCCCCACGGTACAGGGTGACCACCTCCACCGAACCATCTGGGAGCTCCCCCAGGGCCGCCAGAACCACCTGGTTGATCTCAGCGCCGGCACTGACCAGGCGACCGTCCAGCATGCCGATCAGCGCCCCCGCTTCGACCTGGCGGTCACCGATCTGGCTGTCGCGGACCGCCCGCGTCACCTCGATTGCATGCACCCCGCCCATGGCCCGCTCCATCCGGAAGCGGTTGACCTCGAGAGGGGACCCCGGATCAAAGGCCAAAAGCGCCGCGATCCCCTGGGGCAGGTTCCGCGATGGCACCACCGCCGCCTCCCGGGCGCAGATCCCCGCGGCCTGCTCCGCCACCAGCACCAAGTTGGCGTTGTTGGGCAGCAGCACCACCTCCGTGGCTTGGGCCGCTTCGATCCCTTGCAGGATCTGCTCGGTGGACGGGTTCAGGCTCTGGCCCCCCTCCACCACCGTGGCTGCCCCCAGGCCCAAGAGCAGCTCCCGAAACCCCTCCCCCTGAGCCACCGTCACCACCGCCAGTGGCAAGAGGCCCGGGGCGACGGTGGGGGCGGCCCCCCGCCCTTGAGCCTCATGGTGCTGGGCGGTCATGTCCTCGACCTTCAGCCGCTCGATCTTGCCCAGCTGGGCAGCCCGCGAGAGGAGCTCCCAGGGCTCTTTGGTGTGGACGTGGACGTGCATCAGCCCGGGCTCCCCGACGACCAGCGCCGAATCGTCCTCGGCCTCGTCGCCCAGCCTGGAGCGGATCTCGAGAGCCTCCATTTGAGCGCCGACCAGGGCGAACTCCGTGCAGTAGCCAAAGCCTCCCTCGGGCGCCACCGCCGCGGCGGCTCCCCGAGGACGCACCACAGTGGGCCTGGCCACTCCACTCCCGCCTCCCCCCTCGGCCTTCAGGGCGACCGGCCCCGGGCCCGGCCCGGCGACTCGCTCCGCGATGGCGGTCAGGATCACCGCCAGCCCAAAGCCGCCCGCGTCGACGACGCCCGCCTCGCGAAGGACTTCCATCTGGTCCCGGCTCCGCTCGACCGCGGCCCACGCCTCCGCCACCACCGCCTCCGCCAACTGACTGAGGTCGCCGCCTCGGTCCAGGGACTTCTGGGCCGCCCGGGCCGCGTCCCGGCCTACCGAGAGGATGGTGCCCTCCACCGGCCGCTTCACCGCTAGATAGGCGACCCGGGAGCCTTCGGCGAGCGCCTCGCAGAGGCCCTCCGGAGCCAGGGTCTCTCGGTCGTGGGAACAAGCCGACCAGCCCCGCAGGACCTGGGAGAGGATGACCCCGGAATTNNTCAGCCAGCCGGCTCACCTCCAGCCAGGCCGCCTCCAGGGTGAGGTGCATGTTGCTGCCGGTATCTCCATCGGGAACTGGGAAAACGTTCAGCTCGTTGATGTGGTCCCGTTGCTCGGATAGCCGCCGGAGGGCCCGCTGCAGCCCCTGGCGCAGCGCCCTCCCGGTCACCACCAGAGGCGCACCCGAGGCGGCTACGTCAGCTACCGCCATCCTGTTCCTCAGGAGGCCTGATCCCCTGGACGTTGACATTCACCTGGAGCACCCGAATGCCGAGGTGGTGCTCCAGGCTGTAGGCGACCGCGCTCATGAGGTTGTGGGCCACCTCCAGGATCCGGACTCCGTGGTCGACGATGACGTAGAGGTCGATCCCCAACCCGTCGTCCTGGACCCGAAGCTCGATACCCCGCTCGGCGTTGTCCCGGTTGAGCAGTTCAGCAAGGCCATCCCTGAGCCCCCGTGCCGACATCCCCACGATGCCGTAGCAATCACCGGCGGCCCTCGCGGCCAGCATGGCCACGACCCGGGGAGAGACCTCCACCGAGCCCAGCGAGTAGGTCTGCAACAGCGGCCGGTTGCTTGGCAAGTGGACCTTCCTCTATCGGCGCCCGGGAGGGCCATCCGGAGCGCCGGCTGGCTGCCTGGGGCGCGACTGGTAAACTGCGGCCGGAATCATACTCGGGGTTCGGTCCCAACGGAGGGACCTCCAACGTCAGCTTTCTTCGAGGTCGCCATGTCGAAGCGGTGCGAGATCTGCGGTAAGGGACCGGTGGCGGGTAGCAATGTGAGCCACTCCAAGGTACACACGCGCCGCCGCTTCATGCCCAACTTGGTGAGCGCAAAGATGGCCCCTCGTGGCGGCGGACTGCCCCAGAGGATGCGGGTCTGCACCCGCTGCCTGCGCACCTCGACCAAGACTGCCTGACCCGAGCCCAGGAAGCGTCGTCAGGCCGGCAGCGCTGCAGTGGACCTGCGCCTAGTCGGGCTCAGGTCCGGTCCTGCCGGAGCTGACTCACCACCGAGACCATCTCCAGCGCCGTCTGGGCGGCCTCAAAACCCTTGTTGCCGAGCTTGCCGCCCGCCCGTTCCTCGGCCTGCGCCACCGAGTTCACCGTCAGCACTCCGAAGCCAACCGGGACCCGGTGCCGCCGGGAGAGCTCGGCGATCCCGGTGCTGACCGCCTCTGAGACGTACTCGAAATGGGGGGTCTCCCCCCGGATGACCGCCCCCAGCGCCACCACCGCGTCGCGTCCGCCCCGCTCCAGTAGCTCGGCCACCACGACCGGGATCTCGAGGCTACCCGGCACCCAGACCAGCTCGATGTCGTCCTCCAGAACTCCGTGTTGGCGGAGAGCTCGGCGGGCCCCCTCCACCAGCCGCTCGACCACTGTCTCGTTAAACCGGGCGGCCACCAGGCTCACCTTCAGCGAGCGCCCCTCCAGAACACCCTCGACCAGCTTCATGAGACTCCTCCATTGCCGGGGACGCCCTGCTTCAGCATGTGGCCGAGCTTGTCGCGCTTGGTGGCCAGATAGCGCTGGTTGTGCGGATTGGCGACGATCTCGATCGGGACCCGTTCAACCATCTCCAGCCCATGGCCCTGCAGGCCGTAGTACTTGTGCGGGTTGTTGCTCATCACCCGGAGCCGGCGCACTCCCAGATCGGAGAGGATCTGGCTGCCAATCTGGTAGTCGCGGCTGTCGGCCGGGTATCCCAGCTCCAAGTTGGCCTCGACCGTATCCAGCCCCTCATCCTGGAGGGCGTAGGCGCGCAGCTTGTCCATCAGGCCGATGCCTCTACCCTCCTGGCGCAGATAGACCACCACCCCCTCGCCTGCGGCCGCGATCTGGCGCAGAGCATGGTGGAGCTGGGCCTGGCAATCGCAGCGCTGCGATCCGAAAACATCCCCGGTGAGGCACTCGCTGTGGACCCGGACCAGCACCGGACGGTCCGCCTCTGGTTCGCCGAAGACCAGCGCCAGATGAACGGCGCCGGTGATGCGGTCGAGGTAGCCGATCGCCCGCCAGCTCCCCTCCTCGGTCGGAATCACCGTCTCCGCACCTCGCTCCACTAGCTGCTCCCGCTGGCGCCGATAGGCGATCAGTTCGGTGATGCTGATGATGGGGATCCCGTGGCCGGCCCCGAACTCCTCCAGTTGCGGGCGGCGGGCCATGGTGCCGTCGGGGTTGGCGATCTCACAAACCACCCCGGCCGGGGTCAGGCCAGCCAGCCGACAGAGGTCGATCACCGCCTCGGTGTGGCCGGCCCGCTCCAGCACCCCGCCAGGGCGGCCCCGGAGCGGAAAGACGTGTCCGGGGCGGGCGAAGTCCGCCGCCGTGAATTCGGGATCCGCCAACGAGCGGATGGTTAAGGCGCGGTCCTGGGCGCTGATCCCGGTCGTGACCCCGTCACCCGCGGCGTCGACCGAGACCGCGAAAGCGGTCCGGTGCCGGGAGGTGTTGTGCTCCATCATCGGCGGCAGGTCAAGATCGTCGAGACGCTGGGGCGCCATCGCCACGCAGATCAGCCCCCTGGCCTCGGTCATCAGGAAGTTGACCTTCTCTGAGGTAGCGGCCCCCGCAGCCAGGCAGAGGTCGCCCTCGTTCTCCCGGTCCTCGTCGTCGACCACGATCACGAATTCGCCCTTGGCGAACTCCACCAGCGCCTCCTCAATCTTGGCGAACTCCACCTCAGCCACCTCCCCGCGGATCCCGGGCCGGCTGCGCCGGTCCTCTTGAAATCGAGTCCAGATGCGGCGCCAGCAGACGCTCCACGAGCTTGGCCACTGAGTCGGCCTCCAAGTTCACGACCACGCCTGGTGCGTAGTCGGCGGCAACGGTGGTCTGGACGGTGTGGGGGATCAAGGAGACCCTCACCTCGGTCCATCCATCGCTGGCATCCGTAACCGAGACCAGGGTGAGAGAGCAGCCGTCGATCGCGATCGAACCCTGAGGGACGCAGTACCGCCCCACCTCACCGGGCACTCTGACCGTCAGCCAAACGGCGTTCTGCTCCGGCTCGACCCCGATGACCTCACCAGTGGCGTCGACATGGCCGCTCACGAGGTGGCCGCCGACGGCCGCACCGAGCGCCAGTGCCACCTCCAGGTTGACTGCGCTGCCGAGCTGAAGGTGCCCCAGGTTGGTGCGCCGCAGCGTCTCGGGCATCACTTCCACCGCGGCGCTGTCCTCCTCTCGGCGCACGACCGTCAGGCAGCAACCGTTCACCGCCACGCTGTCTCCCACCCGCAGGCCGCCCCAACCCCTGGGATGGGAAATCAAAAGCGTCCCCTGGAACTCCTTCGGGACCGATTCGATCCGGCCCAGGGCGCTCACGATTCCTGAGAACACCAGCTACACCTCCGCCGTCAGCAAGAGGTCGGGGCCAACTACCTCGGCCCGCAGGCCCTCGGCTCGCCAGCTCCGCTCCAAGGTGGAGGCACCCAGGCCACCGAACGGCCCTGGCGCTCCGGCCCCGCCGACCAGCATCGGCGCTACGAAGGCCGCGATCCGATCACCCAACCGCTGCGCCCAAAGCGAGCCCAACAGAGTCGGGCCACCTTCGACCAGCAGGCTCGTGACTTGGCGGTCGCCCAACCGCTGCAGGAGCCATTGGAGAGAAACCCGGCCGTCATCGGCAGGCAGCGCCAGCAGCTCCGCCCCGGCATCCTCCAGAGCCCGCTGCCTATCGGAGTCGGCACCTTCCACGGTCGCCAGCAGGACCTGGCCGCCAGGCGTGCCAAAGATGCGCGCGGTCGGCGGCGTCCGCAATCGACTGTCCACGATCACCCTCAGCGGCTGTCGGCCGCCCTCCTGGTGCCCTCGGGCGGTGAGGCGGGGATCGTCCGCGAGCATGGTCCCGGAGCCGACCATGACCGCGTCGTGCTCGGANNCCTCCCGCCGTGGCCACCTTGCCATCGAGGCTCATGGCGAACTTGAGAGTCACCAGGGGCCGCCCCGTGGTGATCCAGACCGCGAATTCTCGAATGAGGCTCTTGGCCTCCGCCTCATGCTCGCCGACCGCGACCACCACCCCGGCGGCCCGCAACTGGGCCACGCCCCGGCCGTG
>PKXE01000103.1:13040-13526 GCA_003132265.1 Candidatus Dormiibacterota bacterium
GAACCGGCGCGAGCGTGGTAGCCCTCGCCTACGACCTCCCCGTCCCTCGTCAGGACCGCTCCCACCATGGGATTAGGGGACGTCTGGTAGTTACCCTGCCGGGCCACTTCGATGGCGCGCGCCATCCGGTCGCTGGGTCCACCAGCTCGAGTCTCGCCTTTGGTTTCGTCGGTCACACTTACTCCCTGCCGCGGGGCAGGGAGTAAGGGGCCAGGCAAATTGGCGCCCGGACCTGTCTTCTCCCATCCAGACTCGAGGCGGAACCGATTGTTCGCGCCTCTGACTGTCGGCCTCGGAATTCCACCGAGTCCTGCGCTCTGAGGTCGGACCTCAGAATGCTCGCGGGCTATGACCGCCGGTCGGGAATCTCACCCTGCCCCGAAGACGAATTCAGCCTAGCACAGCTTCACACCGCCGCGACCGGATGCTCGCGTTCAGGGAGGTCCTCGCGACGTGGCCATAGCCGCTAGCCGACGGCACGCCAAA
>PKXE01000103.1:13547-13741 GCA_003132265.1 Candidatus Dormiibacterota bacterium
CCATAACGCCCCACGCCAGGCGGGACGAAGTAGCGCTCGGGGCCACCGGTCGTGAGCGCCAACTGGGCCCCCTCCCGGGCCTGGCACCAGACTGCGGTCCGGCCATCGCTGTGGTGATTGCCGACATGCACGACAAAGTTCCTGCCCACCACCTTGAACGAGTGGTTTCCGACCCCAGCCGGATCCTCTAGAAC
>PKXE01000152.1:0-142 GCA_003132265.1 Candidatus Dormiibacterota bacterium
GCGGACGACTTCATCCGCCGCTATTTCGCGACTTACGCTGGGGTCCAGGGATATCTGGAGTCGGTGCGGGATGAGGCCCGCCGGCAGGGCTACGTCAGCACTATCCTGGGTCGGCGCCGCTACCTAACCGACATCAACTCCA
>PKXE01000152.1:151-8591 GCA_003132265.1 Candidatus Dormiibacterota bacterium
TCCAGGTTCACGACGAGCTGGTTTTCGAGGCCCCCGCAGATGCTGCCCTTGAGGTCGCCGAGTTGGCGGCGGAGGGTATGGCCGGAGCGATCGAACTATCCGTTCCCCTCGTCGTCGACCTCAAGAGCGGTCCCAACTGGCGAGACCTCACCCCACTGCGCCGGGCGGCGGGCTGAGCCTTCCTTGCCCGAGCTTCCCGAGGTCGAGACGATCGTCCGGGACCTCCGACCCCATCTGGTGGGCCGGACTCTCACCCGAGCTGATCTGATCCGAGCATCAGTCCTGAGATTCGCGGACCCCGCCACCTTCCAGGCCCGCACAGAAGGACACCGAGTGGGGTCGGTCCGCCGCCGAGGCAAGTTCATCCACCTCGGACTGAGTGGGGGCGAGCACCTGGTGATTCACCTCGGGATGACCGGGACCCTAACTCTGCAGCGGCGCGATGAGCCGCGAGCGGTCCATACCCACCTGGTGCTGGAGATGGACGATCGGCGCCAGCTCCGCTACCGCGACCCGCGGCGTTTCGGCCGGATCCTGCTGGGCCGGCCTGGGCAACTGGAACGGAGCGGCGCCCTGCCTCGACTGGGCCCGGAGCCGCTGTCGCCGAATTTCGCTCAAAGCGGGTTCGCCGAAGCCCTGAGAGGATCAGGGCGCCAGGTCAAGGCGGTGCTGTTGGACCAAGCGATGGTGGCGGGCTGCGGGAATATCTACGCCGATGAGGCCTGCTTCCTCGCCCGGGTCCGGCCGGACCGCCGGGCCCACACCCTGAGCCGTGCCGAAGCCGGACGGCTTCTCCTGGCGCTGCCAGTGGTCATGCGGGAGGCGGTGCGCCTCCGGGGCACCTCGTTCTCGGACTTCCGCGACGGTTTTGGAGCCAAGGGCGAAGCGTACGAGGCACTCTTCGTCTACGGGCGGGGAGGGTTACCCTGCGTTCGCTGCGGAGGTACCCTGCAACAAACGCGACTAGGGGGGCGGACCACGGTCTATTGCAATCGGTGCCAGAGCTGACCTCCCGGGTCGCGCTGCTCTCGTACGACGATGTCCCGCCGATCGGAGGCCAGGGCCGGTACGCTGGTGCCCTCGAGCAGGAGATGCCCAAGGTCGGCTTCACGATCGACATGGTGAGTGCCAGACGCGGCCCTTGGGGCGTCGGGCCGCGGATCCCCAAGCGCACTAGGCGGGCCCCCCTTGACTTCTCGCTGTGGCTGCGCCGACGCTTGCCGGAGGCGGCGACTGCCCTCAGACCTGACCTCTGGCACGCTCTTGGGGGCCCCGGAGGCGTGCTGCTCTTCCGCCATCCGCCCGCCGCTCCCTTGATCTACACCGCCAATCACACCTATCGAACTGCCCACGGGAGGCGGCTGGCAACTCGGCCTCTGGGGACCATCGAAGCACGGGCGTACCGGTTTTCGGAACACGTGATATCGATCTCGCCGTCCACCGCCGCATCGCTGACCAACGACTACGGCGTCGCCCCTGAAAAGATCTCCGTGATCCCGGTCGGGATCGACACGGATTGGCTGCGTCCCGGCGGCGGCTACGCCGACCGCGACACCATCCTCTTCGTGGGCCGACTGGTGCCGATAAAGGGTGTGCCGCAGTTCATCGCGGCCTTCAGGGAACTGAGCAAGAAGTTCCCCAACCTGCGCGCCGAGATCTGCGGTGAGGGCCCCCTGTACCAGGCGGCCGTGGCCGCCGCCGAGAGCTTTGGCGGTCGGCTGCAGGTCCGCGGCCGGGTTTCTGAGACCGAGTTGGCGAGCGCCTACCAGCGCTCACTGCTCCTGGTTGTTCCCTCCCGCTTCGAGGGTCTGGGGGTGGTGGCGCTAGAGGCGATGGCGTCCGGCACACCGGTGCTCGCGACCGATGTGCCGGGGCTGACCGACCTCAAGGGGGGAGGAGTGGTGCTGGTGCCACTGGGTGATCCGGCGGCCATGCTCGAGGCGGCGGAGGGGATCCTGGGCGACCGGGCGAGATGGGAGCAGCTGGCCGGGGAAGCTCGGCAAACAGTGCTGGAGCGGTTCTCCTGGGATGCTGTCGGTCCCCAGATCGCCGAGGTCTACCGCTCGGTGCTTGGCTCCAAGGCCAGCCAGGTGGCGTAGGCCGCCTCCAAGTCTCCCTTGACTACCTCGAACCGGCCGAGCACCCCTCGGCCCCGGTCCGGGGCCTTGAAGGTCTGGGGCTCGGCCAACTGCCCCTCAAAGGCGGTCTTCTCCTGCTCCAAGGCTGCGATCCGGAGCTCGATCTCGCGCCGAGACGAGGCTGGCGTCGGCGTGGCCGACTTTCTGGGACTCGGAGCTCGCGTTTTGCGCGAGGGCTGCTTAGGGGTAGCTGGCGGAGGCGGGGAGCGGCGCTCGACGAGGTGGCCACCCTCGACCTCGTAGACGGTGGTGGCCACCGAGTCGACGAAGTAGCGATCGTGGGAGACCAGGACCACGGCCCCGGGGAATCGGGCCAGCGCCTCTTCCAGCACCTCCTGGGAGGGTATGTCGAGGTGGTTGGTCGGCTCATCGAGAAGGAGGCAGTTGGCGTCGTCCATCCCCAGCCGGGAGAGGGCGACCCTTGCCTTCTCGCCGCCCGACAGGTCCCGGACTCGGCTGAGCGCGCGCTCCCCGCTGAAGAGCATGGCCCCCAACACCGCCCGGGCTCGCTCAGGGAGGGATCCAGGGTGGTCGTCGAGCAGGTTCTCCAACACCGTGCGGTCGAGGTTGAGATCGGCGAAGTCCTGGTGATACTCCCGGATGCGCGCGCGGGCCCCCGGGATCACTCGACCCCGCACGGGCGGTAGCTGGCCAGCCAAGGTGTGGAGCAGGGTGGTCTTGCCGGAGCCATTGGGGCCGAGGATGGCGATTCGGTCCCCTCGAGCCACCGCCCGGTCCGGCACCGAGAAGAGCTCGACCTGATCCCGGCCGCAGGCAAGGTCCTCGGTCCGGACCACTATCTGGGCGCTGGGAGCTGCGTGCAGGGTGAGCTGCATTCGCCTCAGCTCGGTCGGTTCAGGGACCCGCTCCAGCCGGTCCAACAAGGTCTGTCGGCCCCTCGCCTGGCGGGCGCGCTGACCCGCCTTGTAACGGCGGATGTAGTCCTCCTGGTGGTTGATGTGGGCCTGCTGCGCTTCCCAGGTTCGGCGCCACCTGAGCCGCCGTTCCTGGCGCTGACGCAGGTAGCTGGTGTAGCCACCCTCGTAGACCTCGGCGCGCCCTGAGGCCAGCTCGACGATCCGGGTGCAAACCCGCTCCAGCAGACGCCGGTCGTGGGCGACCAGGCAGAGGGTGGGGGCGCTTTGGAGGAGGTGTGCCTCGAGCCACTCGATCGCGGCCAGGTCCAGGTGGTTGGTGGGCTCGTCGAGCAGCAGCAGGTCCGCCTCCTGGAGCAGCAGCTTGCTGAGTTCCATGCGCCGCACCTGGCCCACGCTCAGCTCGTGGGGGGAGCGGGCCTGCTCCTCATCTCCCAGCCCCAACCCGCCTAGCACGGCCCTGGCTCTCGCTTCCAGGTCGTAACCGCCGAGGCCCTCGTAGGCCGACTGGGCCTCGCCGTAGCGAGTGAGCTGGGCCTCGCTGTCGGGACCGGGAATCGTCAGCTGGTGCTCCAGGTGCCCGAGTTCATCCCGGAGCCGGGCCAGATCGGTGCGGCTGGCCATGGCCTCGCCGAGGACCGTCTCCGCGACCGGTTCGGGGGATTCCTGGGGAAGGTGCGCCACCAGCAGCCGGCCCTGGCGATCGACCCGGCCGGTACTCGGCTGCTGGACCCCTGACAAAAGGCTGAGCAGGCTGGACTTGCCCTCGCCGTTGCTGCCCACGACTCCCAGCCGGTCGCCGGGCTCCAGCTTGAGGTCTAGCCCGGAGAACACCACCCGGTCGGCGTACTCGACGGCAACGTCGGTACAGCTCAGGAGGGCCATGAATTGCTCCTAGGCGCGCCGGTCTGCCGAGCCCCGCACTGCGATACTCGGGAGATGCCCCAGTTCGAGCTTGAATCTCCCTTCACGCCTACCGGTGACCAGCCTGGGGCGATCACCAAGCTGAGGGCCGGATTGGTCAAAGGCGACCTCCAGCAGGTCCTCTTGGGGGTCACGGGCAGCGGCAAGACTTTCACCATCTCCAACCTAATCGCGGAAGTTCAGCGGCCGGTGCTGGTGCTGAGTCCGAACAAGACCCTGGCCGCCCAGCTCTGGGCTGAGTTCAGGGCGTTCTTCCCGAAGAACGCCGTCGAGTACTTCGTCTCGTACTACGACTACTACCAACCAGAAGCCTACATCGCCCGCACCGACACCTACATCGAGAAGGACTCNNAATTCCGCGACCCGGTCTCTCTTGACTAGGCGCGACGTCATCGTGGTGGCCTCGATCTCCTGCATCTACGGTATTGGCTCGCCGGAGAACTACCTCGGGGAGTCGGTCGAGCTGCACCGGGGGGGGAGCTGGCGGCGGGACATCCTGCTCCGGAAATTGGTCGACCTGCAGTACTCCCGCAATGACCTCGACTTCGGGCGGAGCCGTTTCCGGGTGCGGGGCGATGTGGTGGACATTCAGCCCGCTTATGAGGAGATCGCCAGCCGGATCGAGTTCTTCGGCGATCTGGTCGAGCGGATAGTCGATTTCGACCCCCTGACCGGGGAGATCCTGACGGACCGGGATGAGCTGACGGTCTTCCCAGCGTCCCACTACGTCACCCCCCGGGACAAGCTGGCGCTGGCGATCAAGGCGATCGAGGAGGAGCTCGACTGGCGGGCCGCTGAGCTGGATCAACAGGGCAAGCTGCTGGAGGCCCAGCGCCTGCGCCAGCGGACCATGTTCGACCTGGAGATGCTCCGCGAGACCGGCACCTGCGCCGGGGTGGAGAACTACTCCCGGCACCTCAGCGGCCGCCAGGAGGGGGAGAGGCCGTTCACCCTGATGGACTACCTGCCCCAGGACACCCTCATCGTGGTGGACGAATCCCACGTGGCGGTGCCCCAGATCGGGGCCATGTACGGGGGTGACCGCTCGCGCAAGATTCCCCTGGTCGAGTACGGCTTCCGGCTTCCCTCGGCCATGGACAACCGGCCCCTCACCTTCTCCGAGTGGGAGGAGTCGGTCGGGCAGGTCATCTACGTCTCCGCCACCCCCGGACCCTACGAGCTGGAGCACTCGACCCAGGTCGCCGAGCAGCTGATCCGACCGACCGGTCTGCTGGACCCCACGATCGAGGTGCGTCCCTCAAAGGGCCAGGTGGACGACCTGCTCGCCGAGATCCATCGCACCGTCGAATCCTCTGAGCGGTGCCTGGTCACGACCCTCACCAAGCGCATGGCCGAGGATCTCACCGACTACCTCCGCGAGGCCGGGGTCAAGGTGCAGTACCTGCACTCGGACGTCGAGACCCTGGAGCGGGTGGAGATCATCCGGGACCTGCGCCTTGGGGTTTACGACGTCATCGTCGGGATCAACCTGCTGCGCGAGGGGCTGGACCTGCCCGAGGTCAGCTTCATCGCGATCCTCGATGCCGACAAAGAGGGCTACCTGCGCAGCTTCCGATCTTTGATCCAAACCGCCGGCCGGGCCGCCCGCAACGTCCACGGCCGGGTGGTCATGTACGCCGACCGGACCTCCGACGCCATGCGCCAGACCCTCGCTGAAACCGATCGGCGCCGGAAGGTCCAGGCGGCGCACAACCTAGCCCACGGCATCACCCCCGCCACCATCGTCAAGGCGGTTCGGGCCCAGGAGATGGTGCGGGCCGAGCTGCAGGAGGTGGCGGCGGAATTCCAGGACGCGGTCGGACTGCCGCCGGACCAACTGCTGCGGTTGACCCGGGACGTGGAGAAGGCGATGCGCAAGGCGGCCGTCAACCTGGAGTTCGAGCGGGCGGCCTTGATGCGGGACCGTCTGGTCGCGCTCCGGAGGATGGCGACGGACATGGGCCAGGATCCGGCCGAAGGTTCAGCTGCTCCCAAGCGCCCCCGGGGGGCGGCGGCGCGCCCCGGCCGGCGAGCCCCGCGAGGTTGACCGTCCGGTTGCCGTAGCCAGGGAGGAGCGTCAGAGTTCAAGCTCACTGAGGCGGGGAATCCCGGGGGGAGTGATTCCAGCGGATCGGACCTCGCGTGAAGTTGCGCGAGTAGGCGGGAGGGACACCCAACCCTGATCTCAAGCAGCATGCCTGACTCGGAGCTCAGGCAGCGTCTAAGCTGCCTCGAGGGCTCGGAGGCGCGGCCGGGAGGCGTGCCCCCCTGGGATCGGGATCGATGAGATCAGTTGCCAGCCCGGCCAAGCCCGCATCGCCGTGGTCGTTCACCACGACAGCGGTCGGCTGATCTGGGCCAAGTCCACGGGATTCAGACTACGCGGGCGGTACCGCCTGCCCTTGACAGGCGGTACCACGGTGGTGCCGAGCCTGGGCCACGGTTCACAGTGACCCGCAGCAGGGAGTTGATAGTGAACGTAGAGAGGCAAACCATGACGACCATGACGGAACAGAAAGCGGTAACGACGGAGACCTCGCCAGCGGCCAACGTGTTCGTGGCGCCAGGTCGCCCCGGCAGCCTCGTCGAGGTGAAGCCCCGCTACGAGAACTTCATCGGGGGAGCATGGGTTGCCCCCACCAAGGGGCTGTACATGGCGAACGTCAGCCCTGTCGACGGCAAATCGTTCTGCGAGGTGGCCAAGTCGACAGTCGAGGACGTGGAGCTGGCACTCGACGCCGCCCACCGCGCCAAGGTCGCCTGGGGAGAGACCTCGCTTGCCGGGCGGGCCGCAGTCCTCAACCGCATCGCCGACGCTATCGAGGCCAATCTCGAAATGCTGGCAGTGGCCGAATCCTGGGAGAACGGCAAGCCGGTGCGCGAGACGCTCGCAGCAGACATCCCGCTGGCCATCGACCACTTCCGCTACTTCGCTGGAGCCACCCGCTCGCTCGAAGGGCGCTCGACAGAGATCGACAAGGACACGGTCGCCTACCACTTCCACGAGCCGCTCGGGGTGGTGGGACAGATCATCCCGTTCAACTTCCCGCTCCTCATGGCAGCCTGGAAGATAGCCCCAGCGCTTGCTGCTGGCAACTGCAGCGTCGTCAAGCCAGCATCCCCTACGCCCTGGTCGATCTTGAAGCTAGCCGAGGTAATTGAGGGCGTGGTGCCACCAGGTGTGTTGAACATCGTGACCGGTCCGGGCGGTGAGGTCGGCAAGGCTCTCGCGTCAAGCCCACGCATCGCCAAGATCGGCTTCACCGGGGAGACGACGACCGGGCGGCTCATCATGCAGTACGCCGCGGAGAACCTCATCCCCTCGACCGTGGAGTTGGGCGGCAAGTCGCCCAACATCTTCTTCCCCGACGTGATGGACGAAGATGACGAGTTCTTGGACAAGGCCGTCGAGGGTCTCGTCTTATACGCCTTCAACAAGGGCGAAGTCTGCACCTGTCCGTCCCGGGCGCTCATCCACGAGTCGATCTACGATCGATTCATGGAGCGCGCTTTAGAGCGAATCCGGAAGATCATCCAGGGCAATCCTCTCGACCCGGCGACCATGATCGGCCCTCAAGTCTCGGCTCAGCAGCTGGAGAAGATCACCTCCTACGTTGAGATCGGTCGCCAAGAAGGGGCGGAGTGCTTGATCGGCGGGCAGCGCGCTGAGTTCGGCGGGGAGCTCGATGGCGGTTACTACTTCAAGCCCACAGTGCTCAAGGGCAACAACAAGATGCGGGTCTTCCAAGAGGAGATCTTCGGCCCCGTTCTTGCCGTCACGACGTTCAAAGACGAAGCAGACGCGGTGGAGATCGCCAACGACACCCTCTACGGCCTCGGTGCCGGTGTGTGGACGCGCAACGGTAATCTCGCCTACCGGATGGGCAGGGCCATCAAGGCCGGACGAGTGTGGACCAACTGTTACCACCTCTACCCCGCGGGCGCAGCCTTCGGTGGTTACAAGATCTCGGGTGTCGGTCGGGAGAACCACCAGATGATGCTGGAGCACTACTCCCAGACCAAGAACCTGTTGGTNNAGCTACAGCACCAAGCCGCTCGGTTTCTTCTAAACGGCAGCGCTAGGACTGAAGAAAAGGGACATGGCCATGTCGGTGTGGCGGGTGGTCGCCACACCGACGGCACTCAAGGCCATATCTCACCTGGTGGCCGAACGGGGAGCGATCATGTTCTTTCAGTCGGGCGGGTGCTGTGACGGCAGTCTCCCGATATGCTTCGACAACGGGGAGTTCATCATCGGTGACCATGATGTCCTGCTTGGCACGGTGGGTGGCTGCCCGTTCTACATTGGCGGTCGGCAGTATGAGGTGTGGAAGCACACCCAGCTCATTCTCGGCGTGGGCATCGGAGCACCAGAGGGCTTCTCCCTGCCTGCGGGGGAGGACCGCCATTTCGTCATCACCTCGCGGGTCTTCGCACCCGACGAAACGCTCGCAAAGCACCTCGGACACTCAACAAGGTGAACCCCATGAAAGCTGCCGTCGT
>PKXE01000190.1:0-3201 GCA_003132265.1 Candidatus Dormiibacterota bacterium
AGCATGTGGGCCTGGGTGTGGACGTGGAAGATCGCCTGACCGGCGTTGCTGGGCAAGTACTTGTCGATCGCATTCGCCCAAGACGGCGGGAGCGCCGCCGCGAGACCGGGCAGCACCAGAACGAGGCCGACAACGGCGGCGATGGCGCCCGCGGTGCTCCTCAGGAGAGCGCCGAGGCCAAGCGAGAGCAGCCCCAGAACGCCCAAGTAGAGCCCGGCTCCTACCACGGCACGCAAGACACCCGGACTTCCGATGGTGGTTTCCAAGTGGTGACCGCTGAGAATAGCCTGTCCGAGGAAGAAGGCACCGAAGCATGACGCGATGCCTATCACCAGGATGGTCGCGGTGAACACCAGCGCCTTGGCGGCGAAGAGAGTGCGGCGTTGGGGAACCGCCGTCAGAGTAGTGCGGATCATCCCAGTGCTGTACTCACTGCTGATCACCAGAACGCCAAGTACGGCGACGGCGAGTTGCGCCAGCATGATGCCACTGAGGCTGTAGCTGGTTGGATTGAAGGTCACCCGGTGGAAGGGAGACGGCTTACCGTAACGGGAGACGTAGATAGCGCAGAAGAGGGCCCCGAGTCCGATGGTGGCGACCGCCGCCACCAGCAGGGTCCAGTAGGTTGATGGTACCGAGCGCAGCTTGGTCCATTCCGACCGCAGCAGGTCGGGCAGCAGGCCGCGGCTGGTTCTGTTGAGGGAGGACGAACTCATCGCCACAGGGTTGACGGGCGGGCTGACGGTGGTCAACTCGGATCCCCCGCTCCAACGGCGCTCGCTGGCCCGGNNTCTGAAGCGAGAGCTCGTGCAGGACTAGCCCGTGGGCGGCGCTGAGCTCGCCGACGGCGGCACAGTCGATGCCGCTAACGGCTGCGGCACCGTCCGCCTCGGGGCTGACCGTCGCGCCTTTCGCTCTCAACAGTTGCGTCAGCTCGGTGAGTTGGGGCGAGCGCACCCGGACATAACCGTGGGCATTCGCCTCGACCACTTGTTCCAACGGGGCATCGGCGAGCAGGCGCCCCTGCCCAATCACGATGAGGTGGTCCGCGGTAAGCGCCATCTCGCTCATCAGATGGCTGGACACGAACACGGTCCGGCCCTCAGCGGCCAGAGACCGCGCCAGCTGGCGGAACCAGACGATTCCCTCCGGGTCAAGCCCGTTCACGGGCTCGTCGAAGAGCAGAGTTCCCGGGTCGCCCAGGAGGGCGGCAGCGATACCGATACGCTGGGTCATTCCCAGCGAGAAGACGCCCATCCGCTGCTTTGCTACTGACGTCATTCCAACAATCTCCAAGACCGCATCCACCCGGCGCCTAGGTATCCCGTTGCTCTGGGCTAGACACAGCAGGTGGTTGTAGGCGGTGCGGCCACCGTGGACAGCGCCTGCGTCGAGCAGTGCACCCACCTCGTGCATGGGCCGGCGGTGCTCGGCATAGGGCCGGCCGTTCACTGTCACTGCCCCCGAGCTGGGCGCGTCGAGGCCGAGCACGAGGCGCAGCGTCGTGGACTTCCCCGCGCCGTTGGGGCCGAGGAAGCCGGTCACCCTGCCGGGCTCCACATCGAAGGACAGTCCGTCAACGGCCAGCGTCGAGCCATAGCGTTTGGTCAACTGCCGGGCCTGGATCATGCGACTCCCTGCTTGCTGGTTGTCGAGCGTGCTGGCCGGGATGCCCCGATGCAGGTGGAGGCGTTCGGCCGTCCCGGGGCTGCGCCGCGTCTGGCGGACCCCTCGGCCGCATCGGGTGCCGGGAGCCCGGCGGCGACCTGGGTGAAGGCGGCGTCGAGCAGCTTGGGCAGCGGCCGGGCTCCCTTGTTGGTACGCCAGGAGGCCACTGCCGCGCGGAAGGCGCCCATGGCCACGGCCGTGGCCAGAGCCGGGTAGAGGTCACGGTCGGGATCAGTGCCAGTGCGGGAGCCGATCACTTCTACCAAGGCCCGCTCGTAGATGGCGAAGGAAGCCAACAAGCGCGGAAGCAGGGCCGGGGAGGCCCGGACGACCTCCATTCGCAGCGGCCACTCCTCGCTCCGCTCCACCATGGTCGACGCCAGCTCGCCCAGCACCGCCCGCAGCGCCGCCAGCGGCGGCTCCCCCGCTGGTCGTGCGGCCAGGGCCTCGCTCAGCTGGTCCACCCGCTCCGGGTCGAGGCCGACGATCGCGTCTTCCTTGGAAGGGAAGTGGTTGAAGAAGGTACGGACCGAGACGTCTGCCGCCTCAGCGATGTCCTCCACAGTCACTTGGTGCAAGCCCCGCTCGGCCACCAGCCGCAACGCCGCGGAGCGCAGCGTCTGGTGGGTCGCCAGCTTCTTGCGGTCACGCCGCCCGAGTTCGGTCATCGCCATCGGAACAGCCTAGCAGGTCTTTACACCATCTGCAAAGTTACAGTATGTGCAATGTCCGGAACAGAACTGTCAGGGGGAGCGGGCCAGCCGCGGTCGGACCGCTCTAGCCGACCAACCCGCTCTCACGCTCAACCTCCTCGCCCCGCAACTGATCGGCCTCGTCATGGCCCGTTTTGTAATCTGCGCAGAGCCGATCGCCTCACTTCCCCCCGAGGTGGTGGCAGCGTCTATCGCCCCGACACTTCAGCGCTACCGTGCTGGAGGCCTCGAAAGCTCAGCCGCAGAGTGATGAGATCGAGTGGCGCTGTTGCATGGTTCTCATTCAACGCCTATAGACATCGACCAACCTCCTGGGACCGAGCTGACGGCGGAGGACAATCGCCTAAATGACTACTTCAGTTGTCTTCTCGTGGAGCGCCGGGAAGGACTCCGCGTTCGGCCTCTGGACCCTCCTGCGGGACCCTGGCTTCGAGGTCCCGGCCCTCCTGAGCACGCTCACCGAAGGTTATCGACGGGTAAGCATGTCGGGGGTGCGGGAGGAGCTCCTAGAAGACCAGGCCCGGATGCTCGGGTTGCCACTGGTCAAAGTCTGGATCCCGCCCACCTGCTCGAACGAGGTTTACGAGGAGCGGATGGCCCAGGCTCTTGCTGCGGAGCCCCTCCGAAGCGTCCGTCACTTTGCCTTCGGCGACCTTTATCTTTCGGACGTCCGAGCCTACCGAGAAGAGCGCCTGGCTGGTGCTGGAAAGCTGGGAGTGTTTCCTCTTTGGGGTCGGGACACTGCAGCTCTGGCTAGGCAGATGATCGCCTCGGGGTTTCGGGCTACGGTGGTCTGTGTCGACCCTCGGATCCTGCCGGC
>PKXE01000190.1:3222-3371 GCA_003132265.1 Candidatus Dormiibacterota bacterium
GGACTCCCTTTCAGGATCCCATGCTCCTAGGCGATGTCCGGTCGCAGCGTCGACCGCGTTGCCTTAAGGTCCGTGAGGGCGTCCTGGCGCACCTCGACGCCTATGCCAGGCCCCTTAGGAACGGCCAGGGTTGAACCGACCAACTCAAA
>PKXE01000115.1 GCA_003132265.1 Candidatus Dormiibacterota bacterium
CGGCCGGGCTGACCCCGGTCCTGCTCCCCACCCGCAGCCCACTCCCAGACGATCTCTCCTGGGCTAGCGGCCTCCTGCTGCCAGGTGGTCCCGACGTCGATCCCCTGCGCTACGGTCAGGATTTGGACCCCACAACCGACCCTGACCTGGAGAGCGATCAGCTGGAGTTCGCGCTGGTGGATTGGGCGCTCCAGGCACGGATTCCCGTCCTCGCGATCTGTCGGGGCCTGCAGGTGCTCAACGTGGCTCTGGGCGGGAGCTTGGCCCAGGACCTGTCGCAGCACGCACCCAGAGCCACTCCCGAGGAACCGCTGCCGCGCGAACAACCGGTCCACCCGCTGACCGTCGATCGCTCGTCCCGGCTGGGGCAGATCGTGGGTACCGAGACCATCCAGGTCAACAGCACGCATCACCAGGGAATCGACCAGCTGGCTGCGGAGCTGGTGGCCACCGCCTGGGCTCCCGACGGGCTGATCGAGGGAGTGGAGATCGCTGACGACCGCTTCTTGGTCGGGGTTCAGTACCACCCTGAAGAGCTGGCGCCCAACGATCAGACGGCGCGCGCCCTCTTCGAAGCCTTCGCGGAAGCCTGCCGCGGTTGGGACTCGGACCGCCTAGGTAAGGAGGCGGAAGCGGAGCTGGTGACCTCCGCCTAGGGCGATCGGTCAGCCGGCTGGGACGGGCTCCTTCTCTGGCTCGGGGATTCCCTCTGGGAGCGGCTGCCCAGAGGCAAGAAGTCGGGCGTCCTCCGTGGCGATCTGGTCCAGCTGGGTGACCAGAGCCGCCACCAGCTCGGCCTCGGGCATGGTGGCGACCACCTTGCCGTTGCGGTAGAGGATTCCCTTCTGCTGGCCACCAGCGATACCGATGTCAGCGTGCATCCCCTCGCCGGGCCCGTTGACGACGCAGCCCATGACCGACACGTTGATCGGCCGCTTGACCCGCTTCAGAGCCTCCTCCACCTGGGCCACCATGGGGACCATTTTGATCTCCAGCCGGCCGCAGGTGGGACACGCGATGAGGTTGGGGCCAGTCGGCTTCTCTTGAAGGTTGGCCAGGATCTGCCGGGCCACCCTCACCTCCTCCTCGGGCTCGTCGACCAGGGAGACCCGGATGGTGTCCCCGATGCCCTCGGCCAGCAGGATGCCGATCCCCATCGCGCTCTTGATCGAACCGGTCTTGGTGGGTCCGGACTCGGTCAGACCGAGATGGAGCGGATAAGGATTGTCGAGACTGGCGAAGAGCCGGTTGGCGGCGATGTTGGTGAGCACATCGCTGGCCTTGAGGCTGACCTTGATGTCCTGGAAACCATGCTCCTCCAGGATCGCTATATGGCCCAGGGCCGCGTCAACCATCCTCTGGGCCACCTCGGGGATTCCCCCCTCACCCCGCCCCCCCGCCAGCTTCTTGCGGTCGGGGAGGCTACCCGCATTGACCCCGATCCGGATCGGGACGCCCAAAGCCTGGCAGCGCCTGGCGATCTCGGCGACCTTCTCGGGCTGGCGGATGTTGCCCGGGTTGAGCCGCAGGCACTGAATCCCAGCGTCGAGGGCCATCAGGGCCAGCGGAGCGTCGTAGTGGATGTCGGCCACGATCGGCAGCTGGCTGCCCTTGACGATCTCTCGGAGCGTCTCCCCCGCTTCCTTCGTGTCACAGGTGACCCGGATGATGTCGGCGCCGGCGTCAGCGGCGCGAGCGATCTGCTCCAGGGTGCCCTTCACGTCCTCGGTCGGGGTCTTGGTCATGGTCTGGACGCTGATCGGGGCAGCTCCCCCGATCACCACCGAGCCGACCTTGATCGGACGGGTCTTGCGGCGCTGAATCATCGGGACAGCTGGGAGATATCGCCGTAGGTCACATAGATGAAGAGCATCGCTATCAAGGCTAACCCAACTGCGTGAACGACTGCCTCCGCCCGTGGGTTGATGCGCCGGCGGCGGCCCATCTCCAGGAGCACGAAGAAGAGCCGCCCTCCGTCCAGGAACGGAATCGGCAGCAGGTTGAAGAGGCCCAGGTTGACCGAAATCAGCGCCATCAGAGTGAGGTAGGTGGTGGGTCCAATCTGGGTCGCCACCGAGGTCTCCTCGGCGATCCCGACCGGCCCCGACAACCGCAGGTTCGCGGGGTGATGGGGGCTGATCAACTTCCAGAGGTTCACGAAGGTCGAGCCGATCTGGCTGGGCACCGTGTAGAAGCCGGTCGCGAGGGCCGAGTAGATCGGCATCGGCGGCCCGCCCAGGCTGGGCACCAGCAGATTCCCCGCCGACGCGATGTATCCGACCAGCCACTCCACCTGGAACTGGCTGCGTGGAACCAGTACGGTGCCGGTCCGGCCGGCGGCCGTGCGGTACGAGACCCGCAGCGGCCGTGTGCCCGGGATCGCCTTGGCCATCGTTGTCGGGCGGGCGCGGGGGCTCGGAGCCCCGTTGATCGCGGTGATGGCCGCCTCGACCGGAATTCTCGGGGTCTTGCCCAATCCGACCCAATGCAGCTGGGGTTGGACCATCACCTGCCGGGTTGGGCCGCCAGTCCACGGCTGCAGCCCCACCCGGAGGGGAAGACCCCGCGCGGCCTGGATGTTGCTGCGCACGCCCTGCAGGGTCGAGGTGCGGTGGCCGGCCACCGAGACCACCTGCCAGTCGCCCTTGACCCCGGCCGTAGCGAGGGCGCCACCCGACTGGACCTGCGGTGAGGGTCCGCCCACCACCGCCACCCCGGTGAAGATCGCCCCCGCCAGGACCATGTTCATCAGTCCTCCGGCGGCCAGGGTTGCGGCCTTGCGGGCGTTGCTGGCGTGGATGAAACCCCGGGCGCCCCCGTCGTTGGGCGGCGCTTCCAGCCCGGTCATCCCGGCCATGCGGACGTAGCCGCCGAGGGGCAGCAGGCGCAGCGAGTAGCGGGTCTCGCCGCGCATCCGGCTCATCAGCCGCGGCCCGAAGCCGATCGAGAACTCCTGGACCATGATCCCCGCCCGCTTGGCGACCACGAAATGGCCCAGCTCGTGGATGGCGATCACCACCAGGAGCATCAAGATGATGCCCCCGACGCTCTGCCAGGTGAACACGAAGGCAGGCATCTAGACGGGGACCGCCCCCGGGGTGGGCACGGACGGCTGGCCAACCAGCGCCAGCGCCAGCGCCCGCGACCAGCGATCGGCGGCCAGCAACTGCTCCAGCCCCAGGCTCTCAGGTGCCTCGAAAGAGCCCGTCACCCGCTCCACCAGGGTCGAGATCTCGGTGAAGCGGATCTTTCCCTCAAGGAAGGCAGCCACCACCACCTCGTTGGCAGCGTTCATCACCGCCGGGACCGCCCCCCCTCGAAGCCCGGCGTCCCGCACGACTTTCAGCGCCGGGTAGCGATTTGGATCCACGGCCTCGAAATCCAGGTGGCCTAGCTCCTCCAGCTGGAGCGGCGCCACCACCCCAGGCAGCCGGATGCCGTCGCTAAGCGCCAGCGCGATCGGCGCCCGCATGTCGGCGATCCCCAGCTGGGCGATCATGGTCCCGTCGCAGAACTCCACCGCCGAGTGGATCGCGCTCTGGGGGTGGATGACCACGTCGATCCGCTCGTACGGGATGTCGAAGAGGAAGTGGGCTTCGATCACCTCCAACCCCTTGTTGATCATGGTGGCGGTGTCGATCGTCACCTTGGGCCCCATCCGCCAGTTGGGATGAGCGAGCGCCTGGTCAGGGCTGACCTGGCTCAGCTCCGCCAGCGGCAAAGAGCGCAGGGCGCCTCCGCTGGCGGTCAGGATCAGTCGGCGGACACTTTCGGCGCGTTCTCCCCGCAGGCACTGCCAGATGGCGCTGTGCTCGCTGTCGACCGGGACGATCCTGGCCCCGTGCTCGCGGGCAGTCTCGGTGACCAGCTCGCCGGCCATCACCAGCACTTCCTTGGTCGCGAGCGCCACCAACCGGCCCGCCCGACAGGCGGCCAGCGTCGAAAGCAAGGCTCCGGCCCCGCCACCGCCCACCAGGACCACGTCGACCTCCGAAGAGCCAGCCAGTCGGCACGCCGCATCGATCCCGACCGAGGTCCCGCTGCGGACCGCCGCATCGGGGTCGATCAGCACCGCTTGGGCCGAGGGGAAGGGGCGCAGCGCCTCCTCCAGAGCAACGACTCGGCGGCCGGCCACGGCGCCCACCAGCTCAAATTGCTGAGGGAAGCGCCGGATGACGTCGAGCGCCTGCGCACCGATTGACCCAGTGGCCCCGATCACGGCTACCCGCGTTGGCATTGATCGAGCCTCCGATGTGATTCCGGCGCCTCCAGCCCGAGGGGAGCGACCGGCGTGGGGGTGGTCAGAAAGCGTGCGTCGCCCCCAAGAGCGAGTATACGACCGCCCCGACGAAGATCAGACTGTCCATGCGGTCCAGCACCCCGCCGTGGCCCGGCAAGAGCCGCCCCGAGTCCTTGACCCCCACCTCTCGCTTGAGCTGGGACTCAACCAGGTCCCCGACCACAGCGGCGAGCGCCGCCAGAAACCCGATCCCAAACGCCAGTGGGTGCCCGACCCGCGGCAAAGCGAGGGGCAGTAGCAGGCCGACCGTCACGGTGGGCGCGATGAGGGCGGCGACGGCGCCCTCCCACGTCTTGCGGGGACTGATCTTGGGGAAGAAGGGGTGGCGCCCGAAGCGCGATCCCACCAGATAGGCGAGGGTGTCGCCGATGACCGAGACCCCGACCGTCAGCAGTACCACCTCCACCGCTCGGGGCCGGCTCGCGATCCCGTGGTAGAGCAGCAGCAGGAATCCCGGACAGAACCCGAGCCAGGCGGCCCCACCGACCGCCAGCGTCCAGCACCTGAACGGTTGTGATTGGGGGTCGGACCGGAGCGAGAGCGCGAGCCCGCCCAGCACCGCGATGCTCAGAATCACTCCCGCTTCGGGCAGCTGAGGATAGGCGTATCGGAACAGCCAAAGCGCGGCCAGTCCGAACAGCAAGATCGGGTCGATGGGCAGCCCGGCTCCTCGCCAGAGCTGCCAGTACTCCCAGAGGCCAAGGCTCACCACCAACGCTACGAAGGCGTCGACGAAGGGAGCTCCTAGCCAGAGGGCGCCCAGAAAGAGGCCGAGGATGACCACCCCGGTAGCGGTCCGAACCGCGAGCTTCACCTCGGTTTCGGAACTCCACCGAAGCGGCGGACCCGGGCGGAGTAGTCCGCCAGCGCCGCCCGCAGGTCGGCGGCATCGAAGTCGGGCCAAAGTGTCTGGGTCACGTAAAGCTCGGCGTAGGCCGCTTGCCAGATCAGGAAATTGCTGGTCCGCATCTCACCGGCGGTGCGGATGATGAGGTCGGGATCAGGCAGCCCGGCGGTATAGAGCGCGCCGGCCAGGTCTGCTTCCTCCAGCTGGCTGAGGTCGGCGCCTGAGGCTGCCAGCTGGCGCACTCCGTCCACGATCTCGGCGCGGCCCCCGTAGTTGATGGCGACGTTCAGCACCCCGGTCAAGTTGGCCTCGGTGCGCCGCTCGGCGTCCCCCACCAGTTTCTGGAGCCGCTTGGAGAGCTGTTGCCGACGACCGATCACCCTGATCCGCACTCCGTTGCGGTGCAGTTCGTCGACCTCCGCCTGCATGGTTTGCTCGAAGAGCCGCATCAGGGTCGCCACCTCCTGGCGCGGGCGCGACCAGTTCTCCGTGGAGAAAGCGTAGAGGGTGAGGCAGTGGACCCCCGCCGTGTCGGCCGCCTCCATGACCCGCCGGATTGCCTGTATCCCGGCGCGATGACCGGCGCTGCGGCGGAGGCCGCGCTGACGGGCCCAGCGCCCGTTGCCGTCCATGATGATCCCGATGTGCCGAGGCAGGGCGGGGCTGGTTTCAGCCATCCGCAGAGTCTCGGCCGCGGATCACACCTCCAGCAAGTCGGCTTCCTTTCGCCGCGCCACCTCCTCAATTTCCTCGATGTACCCGTCGGTGACCTTCTGCAACTGGACCTGCGCCCGCTGCGCCTGGTCCATGGAGATCTCCTTGTCATGCTCCAGCCGGCGGAGCTGTTCCAGGTCGTCCCGGCGAATGTTGCGGACCGCCACCCGGGCCTCCTCGGCGCGGTGCTTGAGAATCTGCACGAACTCTCGGCGGCGCTCCTCGTTGAGCGGCGGCACCGGCAGCCTGATGAGCTGGCCGTCATTGGCGGGATTCAGCCCCAGCTCGCTGCGCCGGAGCACCCGCTCGATCGCCGCCATGTTATTGCGGTCCCAGGGTTGGATCAGGATCAGGTGGGCTTCCGGAGCGGAGATGCTGGCCACCTGATTGAGCGGCATGTGACTGTCATAGACCTCCACCTGAAGGTGCTCGATCAAAGCGGGGCTAGCTCGGCCGGTCCGAATCGAGGCCAGCTCCCGTTGCAGCGAGTCCACACTCTTGGCCATCCGATGCTGGGTTTCCCGCAGCAGGTCCTCGCTCAAACCGGGGGCACCTGGTCAGTGACGAGGGATCCGACCTTCTCTCCGCGCACGGCCCGGGCGATGTTGCCGGGAGTGAAGAGGTCCAGTACCAGAAGGGGAAGGCGGTTGTCCATGCACAGGGTGATGGCAGTGTTGTCCATCACCTGCAGGCCGAGGTTCAACACCTGCATGTAGGTGAGAGTGGGCAGGCGCGTGGCGGTGGGGTCGACTTCGGGATCGGCGCTGTAGATACCATCCACCCGGGTCGCCTTGATCAGCAGTTCCGCCCCTATCTCGGCGGCCCGGAGCGCCGCCGGGGTGTCGGTGGTGAAGAAGGGATTGCCCGACCCAGCACAGAAGAGCACCACCCGGCCCTTCTCCAGGTGCCGGATCGCCCTACCGCGGATGTAGGGCTCAGCCACCTGGTGCATTTCGATCGCAGTCAGCACCCGGGTGGGCATCCCGTGCGCCTCCAGGGCGTCTCTAAGGGCCAGGGCATTGATGACGGTGCCCAGCATGCCCATCAGGTCGGCGGTGACCCGGTTCATCCCGCGTTTGGCTCCCGCCAGGCCGCGGAAGATGTTGCCGCCGCCCACCATCACCGCGATCTCAGTTCCCAGATCGTGGGCTCCTTTGATTTCCCGGGCGACCTCGTCCAGAACGTCAGGGTCGATGCCGAATTGTCCGTCCCCGACCAGCGCCTCGCCGCTGATCTTGATCACCACCCGCCGGTAGCGGGGCTGAACGCCAGGCTCGGAGCTCACCGCCGTCCCGGTCAGCTCGGTGACCGGCTCAAGCGTCATCCGGCTGGCCCTCGTCGGCCCCACTTTCACCCAGCTCGAAGCGGACGAAGCGGGAGACCGCGATGTTCTCCCTGGTCGCGGCGATCACCTCCTGGATCACCTGGCTCACCTGGCGACCCTTCGACCCCTCGTCCCGCAGCCAGGGCTGCTCGTAGAGGCAAAAGGTCTCGTAGAACTTGCGCACCCGTCCGTCGATGATCTGGTCGAGCCGCTCTGCTGACTTGCCCTCCCGCAGCGCTTGGTCCCGGTAGATGGCGCGCTCGCGCTCCAGCAGGGCCGCCGGAACGTCCTCGCGGCGCACCCACCTGGGAGAGGCACCGGCAACCTGCAGCGCCAGGTCGTGCGCCAGCGCCTTGAACTGATCGGTGCGGGCGACGAAGTCGGTCTCGCAGTTGACCTCCAGCAGTACTCCGATCCTGCCCCCGGGATGGATGTAGGACTCGACCAGCCCCTCACCGGTCTGCCGACCGGAGCGCTTCTGCGCCGAGGCCAACCCTTTGGCACGCAGGATGTCGCGGGCACGTTCGAACTCGCCGTCGCTCTCGGTGAGCGCCATCTTGCAGTCCATGATCCCGGCGCCGGTCTGCTCTCGCAATTGGCGCACCAGCTCTGCGGTGATCGGCTGGCTCACTCTGACGCCACCTCAGCCGGCACGGGTGCTTCTGCCGACTCGGGCGCTGCCGCATCGCCTTCTTCCGCGGCAGCGGCCTCCGCGGCAGCGGCCGCTGCCGCCTCAACCTCCGCCTTGGCGGCAGCGATCCTTGCCTCCTCGGCCTGCGCCTGGCGCTCGACCTCAGCCTTCTGGGCCTGCACCAGCTCGATCTGGCGATGCTCCTCCAACCCCTCCATGACGGCGTCGACGAGCCGGGTCACGATCAGGCGGACGCTGCGGATGGCGTCGTCGTTCCCCGGGATCACCTGGCTGATCTCCTCGGGGTCGCAGTTGGTGTCGGTGATCGCGATGATCGGGATCTCCAGCTTGCGGGCCTCGGTTACCGCCAGCCGCTCTTTGTGGGGGTCGACCACGAAGACGGCTGCCGGCAGCCGCTTCATGTTGGTGATCCCACCAAAGTTCCGCTCCAAGCGGTCCAGCTCGTCCTCGCGGCGCCGCTGCTCCTTCTTGCGAAGGGTGGCGAGGGTCCCCCGGTCGCGCATCTCGACCAGCTCCGCCATCCGCTTCAGCTGGCGCTTGACCACCTCGAAGTTGGTCAGCATCCCGCCCATCCAGCGGTTTACCACGAAGGGCTGGTGGCTCCGGGCGCACTGTTCCTGGAGGGTTTCCTGGGCCTGCTTCTTGGTGCCCACGAAGAGGATCTGGCCGCCCTGCGCCACCGTGTCGTGGGCAAATTGGCAGGCTTGATCCAGCAGAGCGACGGTCTGCGACACGTCGATGATGTGGATCCCGCCCTTGCTGGCGAAGATGTAGTGACGCATCTTCGGATTCCACCGGCTGGTCTGATGCCCGAAGTGGACACCGTTCTGGAGCAGCTCGGTGAGCGTGGCTACAGGCATGCTCAACCTCCTATTCGTTACCGCCTCTGCCCGGCATCGACCGCCTGCCGGCCCACGAAGGGATCCCCGCAGGCGTCCGCCGGGCATGTGAATTTGATCGCCTCGGTCATGTTATCCCAACTTGGACCACAGCCCAAACCCGCTCGCCGTGTCAAGCAGAACGTAGACTCCGTCGAGCAGGCGCCAGCACGCAGCCACCCGCTCTTGGGGTTCTTCACGGCTGCCGGGGGGATGGGGTGTCCTGGCTCGACGATCTGAGCGCGGCGGGGCCGACGCCCACGTGACCAGCGCCGGGGAGATCGGGACCCGGGTTGGAAGTGGGGAATGGTCGGCGGTGAATGTGGCGCGGTCACACCTAGAGCGGATCAGGCTGCTCAACGACAAGTACAAGTTCTTCTGCTTCGTCTATGAGGAGGAGGCCCTCGCGGCCGCCGCCGAGAGCGATCGGATGGAGCACCAAGGCGGGGAACCCGGTCCGTTCTGGGGGGTTGCCGACGCCCGCAAGGACTTCCTGCCGACCAAGGGAAAGGTGACGACGCCGGGCAGTGAGGCGCTCCGGGACTGGGTCCCGACCGAAGACTCCCCAGTGGTGGAGCGCCTGGGCCAGGCCGGAGGGATCCTCCTGGGCAACACCACCAGCAGCAAGCTGGCCCACGCGGCACGACCGACCGGGGCGCGCAGTACCCGGCTCCCCCTCCGCTCGTGTCCCAACCCCCATGGTGGAGGCACCTAGACTCAATTCGCATGGAGCGGCCACACGGCTCTGACGACGCCCGCCGCGCTCAGCGGGCTGAGCTCCTGGCCGCGTTCGACTCCCAGATGCGCGGCCGGCTCTCAATGCGACTGCCGGACGGCGCCCACGATGAAGAGGACGGCCCCGTCTATCGCTCTTGGGGCTGGGCTCCGCGCGGCCTTGTCTTGTACCGCGACCTGAGCCGGCTGGACGGGGCTCAGTTGGACGCCCTGATCGAGCGCCAGGTCGACTTCTTCGGCGCGCTTGAGCTCGCCTTCGAGTGGAAGACCTACGCCCACGATCGGACGGACGACCTGACCGGGCGGCTGCTAGCGCACGGGTTCGTTCCCGAGGAGCTCGAGAACCTCCTGATCGGACGGGTCCCCGAAATGAATCACGAGCCGAGGCTGCCCCATGAAGTGACGCTCCGGCAGGTGACCTCTCGGGCCGACACCGACCGCATGGCCGAGATGCTCTCCATCGTTTGGAACGAAGATACCAGCGTCTTCGGAGAGCTTCTTTTCAACGATGTCGAAGCCAACCCCGACCACGTAGTGCTTCTGGTCGCCGAGTCTTCCGGGAAGGTGGTCTCCACGGCCCGGCTCAATCTGGAGCCAAATTCGCAGTTCGCCACTCTATGGGCGGGTTCGACGCTCCCCGGATGGAGGGGCCGTGGCATCTATCGGGCCACGGTCGCGTACCGGGCACGCCTCGCTGCCAAGCGGGGCTTCCAGTACCTCCAGGTCGATGCCTCCGAGGACAGCCGGCCCATCCTGGAACGACTCGGCCTCCTCACCGTGAGCAGCACCACGCCCTACATCTGGTCCCCGACCACCTAGCTCTTGGTGCCCCAGATGGGGGCCGCCCGGAGGGCCCCGAACCTAAAGGGTGCTCAAAGTACGTAGCGACGCAGGTCCTCGTCGCGGACCAGGTCGCCGAGCTTAGTCCTGACGAACTCCCGGTCGATGCTCACCTTCTGGCCCTGGTACTCCTCGGCGGCGAAGGAGATGTCCTGGAGCACCCGCTCCATCACCGTGAAGAGCCGGCGAGCGCCGATGTTCTCGTCGCGTTCGTTGACCAGGAACGCGTGGTGGGCCAGCTCCTCCACCCCTTCTTTGGTGAACTCCACCTCGACTCCCTCGGTAGCCAGGAGCGCTGAGTACTGCTGGGTCAGCGCGTTTCTGGGCTCGACCAGGATCTGGCAGAGGTCCGCCTCCACCAGCGGCTGAAGCTCGACCCGAATCGGGAACCGTCCCTGGAACTCGGGGATGAGGTCGGAGGGCCTGGCCGAGGTGAACGCCCCGGCGGCCACGAAGAGGACGTGGTCGGTGCGCACCTGCCCGTAGCGGGTGCTGACGGTCGAGCCCTCGATGATCGGCAGGAGGTCGCGCTGCACGCCGGCCCCGCTGACATCGGGCCCATGGGCCTCGACATAAGGACCCGCGATCTTGTCCACCTCGTCAATGAAGACGATGCCGTTCTCCTCGACCAGATGGATGGCATCGTCGTAAACGCGATCGACATCCACCAGCCGCTCCGTCTCCTCCTGGGTCAAGACGTGCCGGGCGTCGGCGACCGTCATCCGCTTGGTTCGCTTGCGGGGCGGTGCCAGCTGGCTGAAGAAGTCCGAGAGCGACCAGCCGATCTCCTCATAGCCGCTGCCGGAGAAGACCTCCACTGGCGGGGAGTAGGCCTCCTCCACCTCNNCCGGCGGGGGGCTCGTCGGGGCGGGGAGCTGCCTCGGAATCCTGGACAGCCTCGGCCGCGGCCTGCGGAGGCTGCGGCTGCGGCTGGTCGGCCTCGATCAGCCGATCCACGATCCGGGCCTCGGCCCTTTGCTTGGCCTCGGCCTCGGCGTCGGCCACCCGCTGGCTCTGAACCTGGGTGATGGTCTGCTCCAGGAGGTCGCGGACGATCGACTCCACGTCGCGGCCGACGTAACCGACCTCGGTGAACTTGGTGGCCTCGACCTTGATGAAGGGGGAATTCGTGAGCTGGGCGAGCCGCCTGGCGATCTCGGTCTTGCCCACCCCGGTCGGCCCGATCAAAAGGATGTTGCTGGGCACGATGTCCTGGCGGCGCTCAGCCGGGACTTGCATCCGCCGGTAGCGGTTGCGCAGGGCGATCGCCATCGCCCGCTTGGCGTCCGCCTGGCCCACGATGTAGCGGTCCAGGGCGGAGACGATCTCTGCCGGTCTAAGTTCCGGGTCCAACTGCGTCCCCTTGTGGCGTAGGCGTATCGGAGATGGTCTCGACTGAGATCTCGCTGTTGGTGTAGATGCAGATCGAGGCAGCGATCTCCAGGGCTCGGCGCGCCACCTCGGCGGCCGGCAGCTCCGTGTACTCGATCAGCGCCTTGGCCGCTGCGTGAGCATAGGGGCCGCCGCTGCCGATGGCCCCTATCCCATCGTCGGGCTCGATCACGTCGCCGTCCCCGCTGAGCAGGAGCATCTGGTTGTTGCCAGCCACCACCAGCATGGCGTCCAGGTGGCGCAGATAGCGGTCGGTGCGCCACTCCTTGCCCAGCGCGACCGCCGCCCGGAGCAGGTTGCCCTGGTGCTGGTCCAGATGACGCTCGAACTTGTCGAAGAGGGTGAAGGCATCGGCGACCGAGCCGGCGAACCCCACCACCACCTGGTCATGGTGAATGCGCCGGACCTTCATGGCCCGGTGCTTCATGACCACGTCACCCACAGTCACCTGGCCATCCCCCGCGACCGCGATCTCGTTCCCCCGGCGTACGGCCAGGATCGTCGTGGCGCGCGGGCCGGCATCGTAATGAGAGGTCACAGGAGTTCGATTCTAACCCCGGCCCCGGAATCGGCCCAGCGGCACAGGCCTGATTCCGGCGACCGCGCCTATGATTCGGCGATGCCTGACCCCAGCCCGGACCCGACGTTGACCGGGGATGAACGAACCACCCTGGCGGGCTTCCTCGACGATCAGCGAACTATTCTGGCCTGGAAGTGTCAGGGGCTCAGCGACGCCCAGCTCAAAGAGCCAACTGTGCCCCCGTCCACCCTAACCCTGCTGGGGCTCGTCCGCCACCTAGCGGAGGTGGAGCGGGCCTGGTTCCGCCGGCGGCTGGCCGGGGAGCCGATCGGGCACCTATGGTGCACCGACGATCAGCCCGACGCCGACTTCGAGGGAGTTGGTGAGGCCGACGTTGCCGAGGCGTTCTCGTCCTGGGAGGAGGAGTGCCGGATCTCCCGGTCGATACTGGAGGNNCATGGTCAATCACATGATCGAGGAGTACTCCCGCCACAACGGCCACGCCGACCTGATTCGGGAGCGGATCGACGGGATGACCGGAGACTTTCCACCGCGGGTGGAGCAAGGCACCCCCGGCCAGGGCTAACTCCCGACGGGTTCCTTGGCGCGACGCTTGGCGGCCGCCGGGCGTGGCTTGGCTCGGGCCGCGCCCGGGGCGGCCGGGCTGGATGCCTCGCGAGGCGGCCGGTATTTGCAACCGGGATACCCAGAGCAGGAGACGAAGGGACCGAAACGCCCCTGGCGCTTGACTAGAGGCTTGCCACAGTCCGGGCAGGCCTCGCCGGTGGGCTCCGCCGCCACTGCCGCCGGCCGGGCGGCTCCCGAAGTGCCGGCCTCGGTCCGGATATGGCGGCAGGCCGGGTAGCCGGAGCAGCCAATAAAGGGCCCCCGCTTACCGGTGCGCTTCACCAGCGGCTTGCCACAGAGCGGGCAGGCCTCGCCGATCTCCTCGGCTGGGGTCCGCTCCTCCTTGCCCTGGATGTAGTCGCACTCGGGAAAGCGGCTGCATCCCACGAAGTCGCCGAAACGCCCACTGCGCACTACTAGCTCGGCTCCACAACTGGGGCAGTCGGCACCGGCGGGCTGGGCTTTGATCTTGACCCGAGGCATGCTCTCCTGGGCCTCATCGAGCACCTTGGAGAAGGGCTCGTACCAAGAGCTGACCACCGGGACCCAGGGGGTCTCGCCGGCCTCGATCGAGTCCAGCTTCAGCTCGAGGGCGGCGGTGAAGCCCAGATCGACCACCGAGGGGAACTGGGTGGTCAGGGCTTCGTTGACCGCCAGCCCGAGAGGGGTGGGATGCAAGCGCCGCTCCGCCTGGACCACGTAGCGCCGGGTCTGGATCAGCTCGGTCATGGTGGCGTAGGTGCTGGGCCTCCCGATGCCCCGCTCCTCCAGCTCCTTGACCAGACTGGCCTCGCTGTAGCGAGGCGGGGGCTGGCTGAAGTGCTGCTCGGGGAGGAGCTCCTTAAGACTGACGATCTGCTCTGGGTTGAGCTCGGGAAGGAGCTCGTCCTCCCGGCCCTCCGAGCCCGCCACCCTAAGGAACCCGTCGAACACCAACTGGCTCCCCGTCGCCCGAAAGCGATGCTCACCGGCCATCACCTCGGCCCTGGTGGAGTCGAACTCCGCGGGACTCATCTGGCTGGCCAGAAAACGCCGCCAGACCAGCCGATAGAGCTTGGCCTGGTCGGAGGAGAGGTACTGGTCGATCTCTGCGGGGGACCGCTCCACCGCGGTTGGCCGGACCGCCTCGTGAGCATCCTGGCTGGCGACCGCCGCCTTGGGCCCCCGCCGCTGAGCTCCAGCCTGGCCCAGGTAAGGGACCCCGAAGGTCTGCTCCACGTAGACCTTGGCCGCCTCGACGGCCGACTCGCTGAGTCGGACCGAGTCGGTCCTCATGTAGGTGATCAGGCCCGCTGGCCCGGAGCTGCCCAGTTCGACGCCCTCGTAGAGCTGCTGGGCGATCCGCATCGTCTTGGTGGGACTGAAATGCAACTGCGAGGAGGCGTCCTGCTGCAGGGTGCTGGTGATGTAGGGCTGGGGCGGATTCCGCCGCAGCCGCCGCCGCTCCACCGAGGCCACCCGAAACTCGGCCTTCTCGACGTCGGCCATGACCCGGCGAGCGCTGGCTTCGTTGGGGAGCCCGGACGGCTCACCGTCGTCGTCCTTGGCCTTCCCGCGCCTTCCCTTGGGCTCCCGTTCCACCCCTTGATAACGGGCCTTGAACTGGTCCTTGGACTCGGTGAGCAGCAGCGCCTCCAGGCTCCAACTCTCAGTAGCCTTGAAGGCCTCGATCTCCTGCTCGCGATCGCAGACCAAGCGCAGCGCCACCGACTGCACCCGTCCCGCCGAGAGCCCCTTGCGGATCTTGCGCCAGAGCAACGGGCTCAACTTGTAGCCGAGGAGGCGGTCGATCACCCGTCGGGCTTGCTGGGCGTCCACCAGCCGCTGGTCGATGGGGCGCGGGTGGCTGAGGGCGGTCTCGACCGCCTGCTTGGTAACCTCGCGGAACACGATCCGCTCCGGATCGGTGAGGCCCAGCTGCCTGGCGATGTGCCAGGCGATCGCCTCGCCCTCACGATCCGGGTCGGCCGCCAGCAGCACCCGCTTGGACTTCCGGGCGGCCGCTTTGAGGTCCCGCAGCGGACCCTCCTTGCCCTTGATCACGGTGTAGTCAGGCTCGAACCCGTGGTCGACGTCGATCCCCAGCTTGGAGCGCGGCAGGTCGACTACGTGGCCCATCGAAGCGCGCACGTCGTAGTCGCTACCCAGGAACTTGCTGAGCGTGCGGGCCTTGCTGGGCGACTCGACGATGATCAGGTTCGATGCGGGCATCAGCTGGGGCAATTCCTCGGGTGATGGGGACTGGCGAGTCGGGATTCTAGCAACAGCTTCCCCGCCCACCTCCAGTTCCACACCTTGGACCTACTTTGGCAGCTGGCTACACTAACCCCTGCCAGCCATCTGAACGGGGAGACCCGCCACCCTTGCCCACCGATCGGTCCGACAAGTACGAGTCCGTGGAGATCGTCGAGCGCAACGACTTCGGCCCCGATCTCTGGTCGATCCGGGTGAGTCACGGGCAGCCTTTCGACTTCCGCCCCGGCCAGTACGCCACGTTGGGGGTCGAGGTGGACGGCAAGCCGCTGGAGCGCCCCTACTCCATCGTCTCCTCGCCCGAGGAGGCCGAATTGGAGTTCTTCGTCGAGCTGATCCCCGACGGAGCGCTCACCCCTTACCTGTACCCGCTCCAGGTCGGTGATCGGCTGCTGATGCGCAAGCGCCCCAAGGGCCTTTTCCTGAAGACCGGCCTGGCCCCGGACCGCACCCACCTCTTCCTCGCCACGGTCACCGGGATCGCCCCCTTCGCCAGCATCCTGCGCCAACTGCAGCGGCTGCAACAGCGGGGCGAAGTGGTTCCGCCCAAAATCGTCCTGGTGCAGGGCGCCAGCTTTTCCCACGAGTTCGGGTACGCCCAAGAGATGGCTCAGCTCAGCGGTGAGTTCCCCGACTTCGAGTACGTCCCGACCGTCAGCCGCCCCTGGGGCGACTCCGGCTGGGAGGGTGAGATCGGGAGGGCCGAGGACGTCTTGCGCAAGCATGCGGACCGGTCCGGGATCAGGCCGGGGCGCGGCATGGTCTACCTCTGCGGTCACCCCGGCATGATCTCTACTGGTCGAGCGGTGATGCTCCGGGCGGGGCTGCGGGACGAGGACATCCTGGAAGAGCAGTACTGGCCGGAGGGCAAGGCCCCGAACTCAGCCTCCGAGTAGGCCGCGACCAAGCCGCACCTCGAGGCGCGGCTCAGCGCGAAGGCCAGAGGAGAGCATCCGGCTTCGCCCTCAGGGCTGCCTTGGAGTTGGTACCCGACCACAGTCCCGCTGGGCTGGCCACCCCGAGAGACCATCAGGGTGGGAATGCTCATCACCCGGAACATGCCCCAGATGGTCGGGCGGGCGTCGTAATCGGCCTTGGTGAGCTTGAGCCGCCCCTGGTACTCGGAGGCGAAGTCCTCCACGATCGGGGCGATCATCTTGCCGGGCCCACCCCGACCGGCCCAGAAGTCAACCAAAACCGGAAGTTCAGACTCCAGCACCTCATGCCGAAAGCTGGCGTCGGTGACCGCAACCGGCGCGACCATGGAACCTGCTCGCCATCTGCGCTGGGGAGAGCCATCCGCTCTGACTCGCGCCATCACGTTGTAGCTCTTTTGTCAGGTATCCTTGACGTATGAGCTATCAACCAGCCACCGCCCCGGCCGCGGCCGCCGCGAGGGTTGTGATGAAGGCCCTCG
>PKXE01000104.1 GCA_003132265.1 Candidatus Dormiibacterota bacterium
GTTCGGAACTGCGGCCCCGACGAGTAGGATAAGCAAAACCAACGCGTGCGTCCTGTAGGCAGACCCAAATGCCGCCAGGACCGCAGGCCCCAGTAGGGAGAGGACGACCGTCGCTACTAGGAGAAGGGGAACGATGATGAATAGTGCCTGCCGAGCACGACGAATCGCCCTCGCGGGATTCCGCGATCCCTCGGCGAAGAGGGCGCTGGAGACAGCCAGGCCTCCGATGAAAAAGAAACTACCAACGCGCCACGCCGAGTAGAAATAGGCGGTGTGCGCCAGTGAGACCGATGCACCCACGAGGATCGGTACGACGTAAGTAGGCGCAGCGGCCCCTATGCTGACAATGTGATTGCCGGCCAAGTTGGACTGCATATCCCGCACCTCTCGAACGACGCCGGCGAGCACAAAGCGATACCCGCGTCGACGGCGAAGCAGGGTCAGACTGAGCCCGACGGTGACGAGCAGTGCGGCGGTCCAACTTAGCTGGATTCCCGCAGCGCCGTTGTCCCTGAGGACGGGAAGGAGAAGGAGAGGTAGCTTGACGAGGCTCATTACCGTATTGGTCAGCAGGGATACTTGAGCCGACCGCTCGACAATCCAGACGTTGTCAAGGACGGTGCTGCAGTTGGTGAGAGCGACGCCTGCGGTAAGCCCAATGCCATATAGAGGCGTGCGCAGGGAAGCGGCATGCACGACCTGAACGATGATCAGCCAACCGATGAAGCCAGCGACGAGGCCAGAAAGCAAGGCGATCGCCAGGGAGCTGGTGACCGTAGCGCTCCACTCACGCGGCGAGGCTCGGGATGGAATTCGTTGCACCACGGCCGACGCTGCTCCCAGGATCGAGATCAGCGCCGCCATGATCATCGCCGAGATGCTGACGGCCGCTGTGCCTACCGCTCCGGGTGTGTAGGCCCGCGCTGCCAAGACCCAGTACCCGAATCCGAGGATGGCGGTGATGATCGTTGTGGCGACGATCAGTCCGCTGGTACGAGCCATGGCGTCCTGGTACAGGTCAGCGACCAGAGGCCGTACCCAGGGGCGCTTCGCTCGTGGGGCGCTGGCGCGACGGCGCCGGTGCCTCGGTGGCGAGTCCCCCGATTGGCCCATCGGCAGCGGGTCCAATCTACGGAACGGCACCGCGCCAAATCGGCTTGGGGCGCGGGCGGGCGAAGGTGTAGTTGTCACCCGTGATAGCTAGCTCGTGCTTGTCCACTACGAGCTGCCGCGATCCGAGTTGCCCGGAGCGGTGCGCCGACCGGGGAGGAACCGGTGGATCAGATACGACGTCGCTACAGCACCGACACCGGTCGCCAGCATGGCAGCTCGACCCAATCCACCGGACCGGGGACGGCGGAGACCTCCGGCGATCCCGTGCCAGATTCCTCTTGGAACGGTCTGCCGCATGTATTGGCGCTCGGCGACGAGAGCATCTGACCGCCCGACCAGATTCGCCAATAGGGCCTTTCCCTGACCCTCGAGCCAGCATCGCTCTACGAAATAGTGGAACGTGGAGCGTTCGGCAGGGACCTGGTGGTAAACCGTGGCGCTAGGCTGGTAGTACCAGCTCATTCGTGGGTGGGCCTGCACGACTCGAATGCAGAATTCGGTCTCCTCACATGTCGACAGTCTTGACTGCCGCGATTGAGACCGCTCGGGAATGACGACGTTGCCGAAGCCTTCGCGGAACCCACCGACCGTCTGCATGAGGTCACGACGGACAGACATGTTCGTACCGATGGGATTGCGGACGATACTCAGAGTCCCGGGCAGACCTACGTACGAGCAGCCGATAACCCAGTCGAACTCAGGAGGAAACCAAAGTGGCCTGTTCTTGGACCAGACCGGAAGCGCCTGTCCCCCGACTCCCGCGGCGAGCGGGTTGTCAAACGGCGGGAGTAGCTCGTCCAGCCACGTCGGCGCGGCGCGAGCGTCGTCATCCAAGAATGCAACGATGTCCGCGCGGGACATTTCCGCTCCAGTATTCCTCGCCCCCGAGGCGCCCCGGGCGTGCGAGTTTGGCACGACAGTGACATCGGGGAAGGCCCGTCGGGCCCGGGTGAGGAGCTCGGGATTGTGATCGATGACGAGGATGAGCTCGCGGGGACTGCGGGTTTGCCCACCGATCGATTCCACAGCAGCGGTTAGGTCCCCCCACCTATCCTCGGTAAACGCGCACGTGACCACTGAAACGGTGAGCATCTGAGATCTGACTCCGGTGAATTCCTCTCTAGTAGTCTACTTCAAGTGGACAGGCTGGGCTCAGCACGGCCTCGCCTTTCCCAGTCCCCGTTCTGTGCTCGGACGGAGGGCCGAGCGGAGGCGACGGGGTTGTCCGCGGTACCTTGCTTTGGTGCCACGGCCGCCTCGCCGGGGGCCCTAGAGTCAGACCGATCACAGAATGATATACTCCGCCNNTCGGTGCGAGCATTGCGGGCGGCTGCGGATCTCCAGGCCGCGTCTGAAGGTGTACTTGCGCGGCTGAGAACCTGCCTCCCGGCCACCGGCGCCTGAGGTGGGACCGACAATGAAACTAGGCGGCTGCCCGTACCCGTGAGCAAGCGCGCCCCGGCCAGAGCTTGCAGGATCGCGGTTGGCGACTTGACAGCTCCCTGCTTGAGATTCGACCTGGACGTCGCAGAGCCGATTCCTGACATCGGCAGCAGTGAGCCCTTCGCGACGCCGAAGTGTATGTGGTCGCTTGTCAAGATGCAGACTGAGCCGGTTGGGATACTGATGATGGCGCTGCCGGAAGGCGGCGTTGGAAAATACGAGCTAGTGAACGCGCTGACTGAAGGGCTAGGCCCGGCGCTTTCCCTGCGTGCCAAAGGTGTAGGAGCGACGTGGCCCCGGAAGGACCCCGCGGCTCCGCTGGACGCTGTGGGCCCGTCTAGGTTCCTGACCTCGCGCGCCGATGTTCTGAACCGCGGACCACGTATTACGGTGGCAGTGTGCACGCGAGAGCAGCCCCAGGGACTTGAGAGGTGCTTGGCGAGTCTCGTCACCCAAGTCTATCCCCGGTTTTCGATCCTCGTAGTGGACAACGCGCCAGTGACAACCCGAATAAAGTCCATTGTTGCCCGCGCTCGCTCAGAATCGATCGCGATCGACTACGTGGTGGAACCGCGAGCGGGACTTTCATGGGCACGGAACCGAGCGTGGCAGTGGGTCCCGGAGGGGATTATCGCATGGATTGACGACGATGAAGTTGCCGACCGCTTCTGGCTGGCGGAGCTTGCGCGAGGCTTCGTAGAGCACCCGTCCGCTGCTGCTGTGTCCGGCATCATGCTCCCGGCGGAACTTAGGACGCCGGCGCAAATTCAGTTCGAGCAGTACGGCGGACACCACAAGCAACGGGGGTTCGCTACTGCTGTCTTTTCGCCACTGACGGGAGCTGAGTACAGCCCCCTATTCCCCCTGCCTCCCTTCGGAACCGGCGGGAACATGGCGTTCCGGCGGGAGTCGTTGGCAGAGATCGGCGGGTTTGACACGGCGCTTGGCGCGGGCACTCTCAGTGGGGGAGCAGAGGATACCCGTGCCTTCACGGAAGTATTGCTCGATGGAGGGACGGTGGTCTACCAGCCAACGGCTGTGACATACCATTTCCATCGCGAGAGCGCGGAGGCATTACGGCGGCAGATGTTCAGCTATGGCGCGGGGCTCACCGCGTACTACATGAGCGTGCTGATGTCGCGACCTCGCTGCCTCAGGGATGTCGTGGGACTCGTTCCGCGTTTCCTCAATGAAGCGTTGGGCTCAGCTAGTCTCCGAAGTGGAGACCTTCCGGCTGAATTCCCCGCCAATCTGCGGTGGGCCAATCGAGGCGGACTAGTCACCGGGCCGTTCCGCTACTTGGGAGCGAGGGTCATCGCCCGTCGGCTGGACCGGCTGGTCGCGGGCACGGCGGAACGGCGGGGGTCGGTGGGTGAGTCGGACCCGTGAAACGCAGCGGACGGCTATATCGCGAGAGTGGGAGGTGGCGGAACCCGGCCTTGGCCACCCTGCTTCCTCGCGCTTCTCGCCTCCGAGTGGGGGCCAGGATCTCCCGCGCTATGATCCTGGCCGTGATCGCCAGGGCGGCCAGACCGGTCGAGCCGGGGGCTTGATCCACCGTGGGTGGCCACAAGGCGGGTTCGTCCGCTTCGGGGTGCCTACTGAAGGAAGAGCCCCGCAAGCAGCAGCGCCGAACGGTACGGGCCGCGCGGCCGGTGCCATGAGTCCTGGCTGATGGCAAGACGACGTGACTTCAAACGAGAATATGCTCGACGCATCGCCCACGGCGTTCGAAGAGGGCTGACCCGCGCGCAGGCGAGGGGCCACTCCAGGCCCGGAGAACTCCAGGCTTCTGCTTTAGCCGACTCTGGCCGTCGAGCGCCCCGGGGGAACGAGCAACGTCCGGTCGCCGCGCCCTCGCCTCTTGGGCGACTCCCTCTGGTGGCCTTCGGAATGGCGTGCGGAGTCATGGTGGTGGCGCTAGCGTATGTAGCTAGCCGGGCCGGCAGTCCATGGGCCGGTCCAACCTTTTGGCTCGGGCAAGCCGTCTTGTACGCTGTCCCAGCGGCGATGCTGCTGCTACGCCGCCCCGTTTCGCGACTCGAAGCGATCGGCGTCGCCTGGCTGGTTCCACTGGCGACCTACGCTATTACCGAGGCGTATAGCCCGATTCAGTTCCGCTTCCTAGACGAGTTTGCACATGTCCGGACCGCTCAGTCGATCCTAACCACCCACCACCTCTTCGCCGCTAACCCCGCACTCGCGGTCAGTCCGCAATATCCCGGTCTTGAAATTGCCACCACAGCGTTGGCTTCGCTGTCACACCTATCAATCTACGCATCGGGAACCCTCATTGTTGGGGTAGCCCACGTTCTCCTCTGCCTGGGATTATACTTTCTCGTGCTCGAGGTCACTGGCCGTCGAAGGGTAAGCGCTCTCGCGGTACTGATCTACAGTACCCAGCCGCACTTCCAATTCTTTGACTCCTACTTCATATACGAAGTGCTGGCCCTACCGTTCGTGGTGGCCTGCCTTCTTGCCGTGATGAAGATGCTCAAAGCGCGTGATTGGAACGCGGGGATCGGATGGGGAACCGTCGNNCCGTCGCAGCCGCCGCCACGATCATGACGCACCACGTCGCTAGTTACGTTCTCGTGGCGATGCTCGTGGTGATCGAACTCACTCAGCTTGTGCGATTCGCCCCCGCACGGCGAGACTGGAGGCTGCCGGCCCTGATCTGCTTGGTCGTCGGGTTGATGGTGTTCTGGAACGTAAAGATCGCCACTAATACGATCGCTTACTTCACCCCCACGATACTAGCGATAGGCCACGCGCTCATTCCGCATGGCCACGGGCCCTCTGTAAGCCAACCGTCCGGCCCGAGATTCGACCTCGTGCTGGAGTATGCGGCAACACTGTTGCTGATCACCCTATTCGCCATGGGGTTCAGGCGCCTGTGGCGCGCCAGGCACCGACCCCAAGGAAGGCTCACACTGACCTTTGCAATCGCCTCCCTCAGCTTTGTCGGAGCGCTTGGCACTCGACTTCTCGGAAGCGAAGGAAGTTTGCTTTACGGTCGGGCGGCGAGCTTCTTCATGCTGGCGGCTAGTCTCCCGATCGCCTTGGCAGTCCGAGCTCTGCATGTTGCCCTTCCGGGATGGAGACCATGGAACGGACCAAAGGTGCGGACGGCGCCTTGGCCTTGGTTCGGCGTGGCTGCGGTCCTGCTGCTCGGGCTGGGCGGAATTGCGTCCGGATGGCCTCCTTACTACGCGCGCCTTCCAGGCACCTTTCGAGTAGAGGCTTGGGAGAGATCAATTGATGAGCACAACCTAGCTCTAGCGCAGTGGGCGGCGACCGAACTGCCACCCAACAATGGAGTCGCCTCTGACTTTGTGACGGCGAGCCTCTTGGCGTCCCTCGGACATCAGGCGGCACCCCAAAACGTGGCCGGGCTGTTTCTGACAGACACGTTCTCTCCCTCGGCCCGCGAACTGGTGAGAAAGGAGGGCATCGCGTTCCTCGTCGTCGACGGGAGAGTAGCGCGACAGCTTCCCGCAACGGGTTATTACTTTAGCGACGACCCCCGCAGCGGAGAGTATACGTCCCCGATCCCAGCTCGCGATCTGACTAAGTTCAAGAACATCCGCGGCGTGAGCAGAGTCTTCGAGGACGGAGATATAACAGTGTATGCCCTGGCAGGGTCCCTCTACACGACCAGTCCACGCGGTCGATCATGAACCAGCCGCGGGCTGCAGCTGCGGGGCTGGTGGTGGCGGCGGCCGTGTGCTCGGGGCTGTGCCTCGCATCAAGCGNNCTTAATGAAGTTGGCGGGCTCACACGGGCAACGTGGGCACTCTACCTCTTCGGCGTGGTCGTTCTAACGGGGGTGGTGACTTGGTGGAGAGGCGGCAGCTACGAGGGCCCTTCATACCGATGGCGCGCCGTGGTGCGGCGCCCAGTGGGACTATCGCTGTGGTCCGCAGGGCTATTGGCAGGGGCGCTGGTTCTGGTTGGAGGTGCCCTAGCGCTGTCGGTTTACAGCAGTGCCACCTCCAACCGCGAGCGATTCGTGGAGCTATGGATGCTTCCTATTCCGGCGGATGCCGGTGCCGACGCCAGCCGAGTTCAAGTCGGACTGACGAACGATGAGGGGAGCCGGACTCGGTTCGAGATAACCGTCAGTGATGGGGACGCCACGGTACTCAATCGTCTAGCAGTAGTCCTGAAAGCTGGGCAGGTCTGGACTCTAAAGCTGGCCCGCAAGGGCCATCGGCCCATGATCGCGACAGTGGTGCGCGCGTCTGACCCATCGAAGATTCTCGACTCGGTGAGCATCGCCTCCCCTGCAACGTGATGGACCCCCATTCGCATCCTGTCGGATGCCGCCAGACCACGCCCGTACGTGTGGCCCTTGAACCAAGCCTCAAGAGGGTCCGGTCCCTGTCGAGGGCAGTCGCATGACGGGCGTCTAGCGGTCGCCGAGAAGTTGTAGCGCACCACCCTGGGTCACCGCATCGGCGAGGAGATGCAAGGCCACGTCGGCACGGTGCCAGAGTCTAGACACCGTGACGTGACGGAGTACCACAGTTTCGGGGTTCGGCTCCGAAGTACCGAGGCAAGTGCTTTCGACCGCTAGGTCCGTCGTCGCACACAGAGAGAGCGGCTCCGACCAGACAGTGGCGGTTACGCTGAGCTGGATTTCTCGGCCAACCCCGGCAATGGTTTGCTGATGACCATGGCGAGATGCGCCTCGTTACCTCATCTCAGGAGGCTCGGAGCATCGCAGACTGGGTCGCGCCGACTGCTCCATTCGAGCTGACCGGATGGCATGGACGGTGCCAGAGGATCGGGTTTTGACAGGAATCCTCTCGTGCCCGAAGCGCCTGCGGGCTCCCAGAGGTCGGCGCCGCCACTGCGGCACCGTTCGTCGTCGCCGCAGACGGATGAGGAACCATCCGGTCAGCTCCATCCCCAGCCGGAGCTCGGCCGAGCCCCTAGCGGCGACGCCCTGGCTGGGTGAGCGGCCTTCGGCGCCGTCCGAGTATCAGGGCTCGGAGTCCTGCTCAGGCCTTCAGCTCCGGTGAGCCGTGGCGCTTCTCCCCGAACGGTCGTCGGCTCGCCTGTCTGGCAGACACAAGGGCTTCCGAGGAGACTGACGGTCAGCTCCCCGAGAGGCTCACTCAGTGGTATTGCCTTCGGCCAGTCGGAAAGCCAGAGGTACGGGACCGGGGCATCGCACCCCGTCCACCCGGTGGTCCTCAGACATCCGTCGCAGCCATTGAGATCAGACTACACGGATTTGGTGCCTCGCAGGAGAGCGGCCCCTTCCAGCGAACAAGGTCGCTGGTTCTCCAGTCGCTTCTCGCCCAGCACATGCCGTTCGGTCTCAGTGGAAGTGGCGGCGAGCGCAGTCGGCTGATCGGATTCACCGAAATTCGTCATGGATCCACAAACTAACCCCCACCTATGCTGCTGTAAACTGCTCCCATTCAGCGCTGTGACAGGAGCACTTCGACCCCTATGCTGCCTCCCTCCGCAGGCTCGCCTCCAGATGGCCCACCTTTGACAAACGTGACCATTTCCGTGAAGGGATGGCCCTGACAATGCCGGACATGACTTCGCTCCCTCAGGTTGTCAGGCGCAGCAAGGCGGCCCGTTCGGTCGGGGCTGGCGTGACGACGGCAGCCCTTGCCGTGGCTCGATTGAGCCCACTCTCTCTGCGCCGGCACATTCTATTCTTGCTTGGCCACCATAAGGTGGGTAACTTTCGTCATCCTTCCACCCTCAGTGAGAAGGTCAACTGGCGCATCATTCACGATCGGCGTGACGTTCTACGATATACCTGTGACAAGCTCTATGCGAAACAGGAAGCAGAGAAGGTCGGAGTCCCCGTCGCCGCGACCCTCTGGTGTGGTGAGAGCCTGGAGGACCTCGCTGGGAAGTCGCTGCCCGAGCGCTGGGTCCTGAAGCCGAATGACGGTAGTGGCCTAGTAGCCTTCGGCGAGGGTACCTCCCCCGACCTGAGGACTCTGGAGGCCCTGACGCACCACTGGCCTCGCGAGTCGAGCCCTGC
>PKXE01000177.1 GCA_003132265.1 Candidatus Dormiibacterota bacterium
CAAGCGCCATCACGTGGACGACGTCACACAGCCTCTCGACGAAGTCGAGGTTGTGCTCCACCATCAGCACCGTGGTGCCGCTCGCCACCAGCTCACGGATCATGTCGGCCATCGGGCCGTAGAGGACGGGGTTCACTCCCGCCTGGGGCTCGTCCAGCAGCACCATCCGGGGGTGCGCTGCCGCCAGCCGCGCAAACTCCAAAAGCCGCTTCTGACCGCCGCTCNNGAATTCGTCGCGCAGGGCCAGCAGGCCGAAGCTACTGAGGAGCTCGCGAGCGCGGCGCCGATCCTCGTCCTCAGCCAGTCGAAGTTGGCGGAACTTGAAGAGCGCGCGCCAGATGGTCTCTCGCGAAACGGTGCCGGTCGCCAGGAGCATGTTCTCCATGACAGTCAGCTCCGGCCACTCGCGGGGAGTTTGGAAGCTCCGCATCAGCCCCAGGCGACTAACGGCGTGCGCGGGCCGCCCCGCCAGCTCACGGCCGTCGAATTTGATTGTTCCCGAATCGGGGGTGTCGAACCCGCTGACCAGGTTGACCAGCGTGCTCTTTCCTGCACCATTGGGACCGATCAGGCCGGTCAGGGACCCTTCCGCGACGGTCATCGAGGCGCCGTCGACGGCGCGCAGCCCGCCGAAGTATCTCCTCACGTTGGATACCTCAAGCAAAGGAGCCTTGGCGTCAATCATGCGGGGCGCCGTTGGTGGGGACGGCGGTGGTGGCTACTTCGGCGGTCGAACCCGGACCCTTGTCCCGGGCCCGCGGTTCGGGGAATAGTCCCCGCGGCCGCAACCAGAGGACGGCGACGATCAGCAGGCCGATCACCACCAAGCGGGCAGCGTCTGGGAAGTTTGAGTTGCCGGCAACCGCGGGAATGTAGCGGGTCGCTTCCTGGATCACCACCTCCACGAAGAAGGTCCCCAGGATGGCGCCGCGAATGTTACCGGTGCCGCCGACGAAGATGGCGGCATAGAGAAGGAATGTTTCGGTAGGGGTCCAAGCGTAGGAATTGAAGGCGGTCAGGTAGGCGGCGAGCAGCGCGCCGCCCAGTCCCGCGACACAGCCGCCCAACACGTATGCCTTCAACTTCAGGGCGTACGCATTACGCCCGAACGCCTGCGAGGCGACGTCGTCCTCGCGGACTGAGCGGAGCGCCCGCCCGAATGGGCTGACGTTGAGGCGCTCAAGGATGAAGTAGACGACGATCAACGCCACAACGCAGACGCCGAGGAAGTAGCCGCCGTTGGCGCCCCACCCCGGTAGGTTCGCCAGCGGCTGGGGGATGCCGCCCAGCCCGGCGTACCCGTCGAAGAGGGGGATGTACTGGCCGATGAAGAGGGCCAGGATCAGGGCGGTGGCGACAGTGGTGATTCCGAAGTAGTCGTCGCGCAGCTTGCGCAGGGCGACGGCGCCGATCATCGCCGAGAGGAGACCGCTGACGATGATCGCACCCGCCAGGCTCACCAGGAACGGCAACTTGAGCCCGAGGATGTATGTGGCTGGAGGCGGCAGATGGGCCGGTGGCAGGGCCAGCACGGCGTAGACGTAGCCTCCGATCGCGGCGATGGCGAACAGCGACAGGTCGAATTCGCCGGCCAGCCCCCAGCGAACGTGCAGCCCCAGGGCAATGATCGCAAAGACCACCCCGGTCGTGGCCAGGCTGATCAGGTAGATCGTCATATCGACTGCATCCTGGCTCTCGGCGAGGAGAAGATCCCGCTGGGTCGGAACAACAGGGTGAGGATCATCAGCACGAAGGCGACCGCCTCGGTGTAGCCACCCGGGATATAGACGGAACTGACGGAGATGGCGAGGCCGATCACCAGGGCGCCGGCCATGGCGCCGTAGGGCTTGCCGATCCCGCCCAGGATGACCGCGGCGAAGACCACCAGCAGGTAGCCCTGGCCCATGGTGGGGGTGATGCTGCCGACGCTGACGGCGAGGGCAAAGCCGGCAACGCCGGCGATCACCCCGTTCATGAGCCAGGTGAGGCGCACGATCAGGTCGCTGTTGATGCCCGACACCCGGGCCAGCTCACGGCTGTCGGCCACTGCCCGCTGCGCCTTCCCGAATTTCGTGTACTTGAGGACGATGTGCACCGCGAACATGAAGGCGAAGGCCGCCCCGATGGTGACCAGGTTCTGGGCCGTCAGCAGGAAGGGCCCGATCTGCTCGGGCGGGCTGGGAGCGAGGTGGTAGCCCAGGCTGGCCCCTCCGAAGATTCCCAGCATGATGTTCTGCAGGATCAGGCTGGCCGCGATAGTGAGGATGAAGAGGATCAGCAGCTTCGGCTTGCGCTTGGCGAACGGCTCCAGCAGGGTGGCGTTCATGATGAAGGCGACGACGCCCCCGACTAGGGCGGCCCCAAGTCCCTCCAAGAGGATGTTGCCATTCCAAAGGGAGACCAGGTAAGCGGCGTAGGCGCCGGCGGTCATGATCTCCCCATGAGCGAAGTTGGGGATCCTGGCGACGCTCATCTGCAATGAGAGGGCGACTGCCGCCATGGCCAGGATCGACGCGGCGACCAGCCCGAAACCGACGGCGTCCAAAAGTTCGGTCATTCGCTCCTTTGGTTTCCCGACCGGGAGCGAGTCACCCAAAAACCAAGGTGGACGCCGCCGATTGAGACATCGGTATACTACGGCATACATTTCCCGTCAAGTACCTAGTAGCAGGCCGAAGTCGGGGGCGAGAGGGTTGCCTCCGGATCGGTGCGGTCGCGGGGTCGCGGGCGCCCTGTGCTTCTTCCGGATGAGCCGCGAGCGGGGTGAGGCGGGACTAATGGGCCGCCTCCAGCGTGACTCCGGCTGCCCGGCGGACTCAGGCCCGGTCCGCGAAGTGACCGCTCCGTTCCTCGGTCAGACGGCGGCGCCGGACGATGGTGAGTTAGCCTTAGGGCGTTGTGGCGCGTCCCGTGCAATAGATGGGCCCAGAACTATGAGATGGGGAACCCGTGCCGCTGGCGAAGATTGAGCTCGCCGGCGCTCACTCCCGGGCGGAGGAGATCTTCCGGCTGCTCCGGGACCAGATCCTGCAAGGCACGCTCAAGCCCAACGAGCGGTTGGTCGAGTCTGAGATCGCTGCCATGGCCTCAATCAGCCGCACGCCGGTGCGCGAAGCGATCCGCAAGCTGGAGGTGAGTGGCCTCGTTCTGAACACTGGCCAGGGGATGGTGGTCGGCGGCATCTCCCGCGCGGAGCTGACCGACGTTTGCGCAGTCCGGGAGACCCTGGAGGGAATGGCGGCTGGCATCGCCGCCATGTCTCGCTCGGAACTGGAGCTGTTGAGTCTGGAACGGGTCGCCGCCGAGTACCGAGCGGTCGCCTCGGCTGACGGCCCNNGCTCCGCCGGTGCTGCTCAACCACACCTTTCACGAACGCATCTGGCAGATGGCTGGCAACCGCTACCTCGAGCAGCAGTTGGGTACCCTGCGTTCGATCATCGAGCGCAGGCAGGCCACCACGCTCAGCATCCCGAGCCGGCGCCAGCAGTCCATCTCGGAGCACGAACAGCTCGTCCAACTCATCTCCGAGCGCAAGGTGGACGACGCCACCGAACTGGCACGGCTGCACTTCCGCGAGGCCATGGCGATCCGCCTCGGCATGCTGGAGGGGATGGGGGAGGAGGCGGTCTAGAGCCGCCCGGCCGTTAGGGGTGGGTCAGGATGGCTCTGGCAGCGGCAGCGGCACTGGCTTCTGGCGCCGTTCCTCCGCGTCGAGGAGGATGGCCGCGAAACGGTAGAC
>PKXE01000020.1 GCA_003132265.1 Candidatus Dormiibacterota bacterium
GACCCGGGCCCACCACCGGCGGCACCGATAACCATGTTGGGCTTGACTCCCTCTCGCCCTCTCTCGGCCAATCAATAACGCTCCATACCTGTCTCACTCCACATTGACACAGAGGGCCGCGGCGGAGGGCCGCCGCTGGGCGCGACCAGACGGCCCCTGTGCCCAAGGCTGCGCCGGGGCGGGTCCGCCCCCCGGCGCAGCCGGCAACCGGTGCGAAGACGCGTCAGCGCGGGGCTCACCTTCGGTGTGCGCTCAGAGCCTCCAGGGCGAAGAGCCCCTCTAGAACCAGCGGTCGGCGCACGACACCCTGGGCATCGGCGTAGCGCATAAAGGTGTCCGGCACTCGCTTCTTGGGCTCCAGCCCGTACAGGCAGAGATCGGGACCTAAGGGGATTAGTTCGAGGCCCGTGGCCTGGCCCTTGCCGTCGACCAGATCGCGCACGTGGTCGAAGTCGCCCACAGCGAGAGACACACGCAGGCGCCCAGCCGACGTCGACATGGTGGGCCCATGGCTGTGCCTAGGCATCCAGCACCGCCAGGCGCTCGCTCACCGAGCGGGCGGCAGCGACTACCAGGGCCGCCAACTCCTCAAGCCTACCCTCGCTGACCCGGTAGGCAGGGGCCACCAGGGCCAGGCCCGCCACCACGCGGCTGCCGTCCCGCCAGATCGGAGCGGCCACCCCCACCACTCCCTCGTCGACCTCGCCCCAGCTGACGGCCCACCCCCGCTCGCGGCTCCTCTCCAGATCCTCCCTGAGGACGGCGAGGTCGGTGATCGTCGCGGCCGTGATCCGGTCAAGGCGTACTCCCTCCAGAACCGTCTCTAATTCCGCTGGCTTGAGCCAGGCGAGGAGGACCTTTGCCGACGCACCGGCTTGCAGGGGCATCACGTGCCCGCGCTCGTACGAGATCCGTAGTGGGAAGGAGCTCTCCTGCCGCTCTAGACAGACCACGTGCTTCCCTGACCGGCGGGTCAGGAGCACAGCTTCCCCGGTCTCTTCGGCGAGTCGGCGCATCACTGGCTGGGCTACTTCCACCAGACCCTCACCCTGGCGGGCCGCCTTGGCGAGACGTAGGATGCGCGGGCCGAGCCGAAACCCTCCTCGCTCTTCGTCTTCCTCCACAAGGCCCGTGGACCTAAGGCTCTGCAGGTAGCGATAGGTGGTGGCACGCGACATGCCCAGTCGCTGGGCGACCTCGGTCGCGGAAACCGGGGGAGCCACTTCATCGAAGACCAACAGGACTTCTATGGCCCGTAACGCGGTGGAATTGCCGGTCGGCACCGCCGAGCCAGGTCTTACTTTGGGGGCGTCCGCGGCCGAGTTCTTCACCCCAGGCTGAGCTCCGCGGGTTGTAGCGTCATGATGAAGGACACGGGAACGACTCCCCGAGGTCGCCCTGGCACCGATCCTCCCGACGTTATCTGCCGTTTCATCACTCACCTCCAAGCGATCCTCCGGCGACCTCCAACAGGCGCCTGGCCCTCATGACGATGGGCAGGTCCACCAGCTGACCACCAATCGCCACCGACCCGTCCCCGCGGGCCTGGGCAGCTTCAAATGCCTCCACCACGAGCGTAGCGTAGGCTAGCTCGTCCGGGGTGGGGGTGAACACTCGGTTGATCTCCTCTACCTGGCGGGGGTTGAACGTAGACTTGCCCCTGAAGCCGAGGCGGCGGGCTTGTAGCACGTCCTGGGACAGCCCCTCGGGGTCATCCAGGTTGGGGAAGACGCCGTCGATAGAGAGGACCCTCGCCGCGGCAGCCGCGGCTACAAGGGCGGACCGGTGGTAGAGAAGCTCCCGGGCCTCGCCCTCCCGGTTGGTCCCGAGCCCGAGATCGAGTGCGTAGTCCTCGGCTCCGAACATCAGCCCTACCACCCTCGGGCTCGCGGCCGCGATCGCTCTCGCACTCAGCAAACCCGCAGCACTCTCGATCGCGGCTACGACCCGCACCTCATCCAAGGGCAAGGAGTGAGCCGCTTCCAGCCTGCGCAGGCTCCGGTCCAGGGTCACGATGTCGGAAGGGTGCTGGACCTTGGGCACGCAGATCCCCTCCATCTGCGACCCAACCACCGCCTCCAGGTCTTCTTCCCACCAAGGTGAGTCCATGGAGTTGATGCGGACGAAACGGAGTGGTCCTTCCCACGTAGTGCCCAGGATGTGGGCCACCATCTCCCGCGCTGCGGCTTTCTCGACCACTGGCACGCCATCTTCTAGGTCCAAGAACACGCAGTCCACGTCAGACGTGGCCGCCTTCACCAAGAAACGCTTCTTGTTCCCTGGTACGAACATCCATGAGCGCGTGGGTCGGCCCGGGGGCGGCCAGCCGCTCATGGCTTGCGCCCCCAGTCGGCTACCTTTCCCGTCGCCCCGTAGCTGCTCACAGGCCCCCCTTCCACGCCGGCGAACCCGGCAGATCCTGCCGGCGTGGGGTGAGCTGGCCACTTCAGCATCACTGGACCACTCCGTCCGCACCCAGTTTCTGGATGAGTGCATCCGAGTACCCAAGCTCAGTCAGAATCGCTGCCGTATGCTCGCCCAACGCCGGGATCCGCCGTTCACGGTCCGGCGGCGACAGCGGGAATCTCACCAGAGGCACAGCCCCAACCGGGGAGGTCGCCTCGACAAAGGTGTGGGCGTCCAGCAACTGTGGGTGCGTCAAGACCTCGGCCATTCGCCGCACCTCACCGTAGGGAAGCTCGGCAGCCCTCAACCGCTCAATCCACACGGAACTTGGCTTGGTGGCGATCAGTGGCTCCAGCTTGCCCTCCAGAGCGGTCCGATTCTCGCTGCGCGCTTGGACGGAACGGAAGCGGGCATCGGCGCTCCAGTCCGGCCGATCCACCACCAGCCTGCAGAAGCGCTCCCAGTGGGGTTCCGACGCCACCACCAGGTTGACGTACCTGCCGTCACCGGCCAGGTATGGGCCGTACGGACAGAGGTACTGGTGACGCATACCGGTCCGCGGAGGCTCCTGGCCCGTATGCCAATACCGTTGAGGGAAGTACACCAGCCAGGACACCGTGGCTTCGAGCAGAGAGATGTCCAGGTGCGCCCCCCGCCCGTTGCGGCTCCGCTCGACCACGGCCGACAGAACCCCGATGGCAGCCGTCGACCCGCCGATCAGATCCGTCAGAGGCAGGCCGACCTTGGCTGGCGACTCCGCGGTGCCATTGGTGAGCAGAACTCCAGATTCACCCTGAATCAGAAGGTCGTATGCCTTGACGTCCTGGTAGGGCCCCCGATGGCCATAGCCTGAGAGGCTCACGTAGATCAGTCCTGGATTGGCGGATCTCAGGTCCTTCTCCCCCAGCCCCAGACGGTCTGCCACCCCGGGGGCGAAGTTCTCCAGGAAGACATCGGCTCCTTCGGCCAGGCGCCTCACGATGGCGCGACCTTCAGGTCGGCTCAGGTCCACCGCCAGATCCCGCTTGCCGGCGTTGACAGCCACGAACCCGGCGGAGAGGCCACGGACCACGCCATCCCAGCCCCGCACCACGTCGCCGTCGCCCGGGCGCTCCACCTTGATCACTTCGGCTCCCAGCTCGGCCAGGATGAAGGAGCAGAAGGGCATNNACCATGACGCTGCGCCGGTAGATGATCACCGGCTGGCCCCGCTGGTTGTAGCCGCGGGTTTCGACCTTGATGATCCCCTGACCCGGACGGCTGTTGGACTCGCGGACCTCCCTAACCTCGCTCTCGGAGTACAGGGTGTCCCCGGCGAAGAGTGGATTGGGTAGCCGGATCTCATCCCAGCCCAAGGCGAAGCCGTTTTCGGAGATGTCGGCTACCCCCATCCCCGCCACGATGGCGAGGGTGAGCGCGCTGTTAATCAGACACCGCCCCCAGGGGGTGCGCTTGCCGTACTCGTTGTTGAAGTGGATCTGATTGGTGTTGTTGGTGAGCAAGGTGAACTGGATGTTTTCGGCCTCAGTGACGGTGCGGCCAAAGCGGCAGCGATAGATGTCACCCACCTGGAAGTCCTCGAAGAACCGTCCCTGCCAGCCCGGACGCACCGTGCCCACTCGCTACCCCCTGCTCACTTAGTACGACCTCGGCATCTCAAGCACGTGTTGGCCGATGTAGGCCAGCACCAGGTTGTTGCTCACCGGCGCTATCTCCAGGAGCTTGGCCTCCCGGAACTTCCGCTCCACGTCGTACTCCCGGGCGAAGCCGTTCCCGCCAAAGGCGGTCATGGCGGCGTTTGCAGCCTGCCAGGAGGCGGTCGATGCCAGAAACTTAGCCATGTTGGCCTCTGGTCCACAGGCCAGGCCCCGGTCGAAGAGCGAAGCTGCCTTGTGGCGCATCAAGCTCGCCGCCTCGACCGCGGCGTACGCCTGGGCGATCGGGAACTGCACTCCTTGGTTCGCCCCGGTGGGGCGGCCGAACACAACGCGGGTCGAGGAGTATGCACTCGCCCGCTCCACGAAGAAGCGCCCATCTCCGACGGCTTCCGAAGCGATCAGGATGCGTTCGGCATTCCAGCCGTCGAGCAAGTAGCGGAAGCCCTGACCTTCTTCCCCAATCAGACTGGACGGTGGCAAGTGGAGGTCGTTGATGGCCACCTGGTAGGTGTGGTGGTTGAACATTACGGGGATGCGTGTCGACTCGACCGCCGTGCCCGCCTCCCGGAGGTCCACCAAGAACACGGATAGCCCCTCGGTCGGGCGGGAGACCTCCTCCGCCGGGGTGGTGCGGGCCAGTAGCAGCATGAGGTCGGAGTACTCGACCCGCGAGATGTAGGTCTTGCGGCCGTTCACTAGGTAGCCGTTGGCGACCGTCAGGGCGCGGGTGAGGATCTTGGTCGTGTCGCTGCCCGCGTCGGGTTCGGTCACAGCGAAGGCCTGCAGCCGCAAGCGGCCAGCCGCGATCTCCGGCAGATACCGCCGCTTCTGATCCGGACTGCCATGGCGCAGCAGCGTNNATCTCTTCCAGCACCAGTCCCGCCTCGGTAAGCCCGAGTCCCGCTCCCCCATACTCCTCTGGGATCAGGATAGAGAGCCAGCCGTGGTCGGTGAGCGCTCGGACGAAGCGCTCAGGATAGGCCCCGCTCTCCTCGAGCTCCCGCCAATACTCGCCCGGGAATTCGGTGCAGATCTGAGCCACCGCCTTGCTCATCGCCAACTGTTCGTCGGTGAGGGTGAAGTCCATTTCGAACAGTGCCTCAGGCGGCTCCCCCGCCGATCAGGTGGTGCGAGACTGCGGAGTCTAGAAAGGTGCGCAGCTCGCCGCGCAGGTCATCGCCGACAGGTACGTAGGCGACCACACAGCGGGTGGCCCCCGCAGCCGCGTACTCCGCGAGCTTGGCCGGCAAGCGCTCCAGATCCCGGGCGGCATACATGGGCACGTCATCTACCATCGCATCGGGGATGAGCCGACGGGCAGCGGTGAAGCCCTCTTCTCGGTGAGCCGCCTGGACCTGGGCGACGACCTCGCCCCAGCCCATCTTGGCCAGCATGTCGGAGTACCCGCTTTGGAGCGAGTAGAACGTCAGCACCTTCTTCAAGGTCCAGTAGGCCCATTGGGGGTCGTCGGCGAGCGCCGCGCGGACCTTAGACACGACGTCCAGGCGATCAGGGTCTCGTCCTGCCTCCGGGGCACCGGCCCGGAAGTCGGCGACCACTTGCCGGATCATCTGCGGATTGGCAAGGTTGATGATGATGCCGTCCGACAGCTTCCCGGCCAGCCTGGCCATCTGTGGGCCGAGCCCTGCGATCCAGAGGCGCAGGGGCTCGGAGGGCGGCGTGAAGGCGAGACGCAAAGCCCCACGGCCTCGGCCATCGTGGCCCGCTTGTCCGATCGGGTCCATCAGCCCGAGATCGGGTCGAGCCCGAGGAGCTTGGCGGGGTTGTCCCGGACGATGGTGCGCACCTCGTCGGCGGGTATCCCGAAGCCGAGCAGGGCGCGGACGAAGACGCGCAGGCCGTCGACGCTGTCCAGGTGCAGCACCTGGCCGAAGTCGGAGCCCACCAGGCAGCGGGCGGCTCCCACGCGCCGGATGGCCTCCACCGTCTCCATAGGATCCTGCACCGGCTGGTAGAGGGAGGGGATCATCGGCTGGCAGTAGGTGCCGACGTAGGCGCCCAGATCTGCGAGGGTCACCATCTCTTCGATCAGGAGCTTGTTGAGCTCCAGGAGGGGATGGTCCAGCACCGTGCGCAGCCCTACCTCCTTGGCCAGAGTGCAGAGCGGCAGGAGCTCTTCGAAGTCGGTGTGGCCGAGGGCGACCGCGACCCCCGCCTCGGCCGCCATCTCCATGACCTGGCGCACCTCCGGCAGCACTGCTCCCGACGGCCCCACCAGACGAACATAGCCACCCTTCTTTTCTGGCTCCAGGCCGGCCGACCTCGCCCACCCGAAGGATTTGAAGGTCGGGAACCAGATGCACTTGAAGTTCGGGTACTTGAGTCCGATCTCGACCGCCTCGGGATTGATACCGAGGTTCAGCCCCAACCCCCCATACACCTCCACGCGGTGCTCCAGGCGGCCATCCTTGACCATCTCGTCGATCTGCTGCTGCACCAAGTAGGCAGCGCCTGCGGTCAGGTGCCAGTGATCCTTGAAGGCTACCGCACGCATTCGGGCACGAGAGGCGTCGACGGCGATCTGGAGCATGTCCTGCGAGCGGTGGACGAAGTCAGGATAGGCGTGGATGTGGTGGTCGGTGGCCCCCGCTAACAGCTCGTCCTCGATCCCGGGGTAGATCGCGGTGAGCTGGGGGTTGTCCTTCAGCATCTCGTAGAAGTAGGTGCGGGAGTTCAGCTGCCGGACGCGCTCCACAGACAACGTCCGCCCCACCTTGGCCTCACCCGACTCCGCGTGGACGCTGTGCTCATCACACATAGCTAAGTCCTCCTCTGACCACAGCTCTCAACCAGTCTCAACCTCTAGGACGGCCATCTCATTGTACCAGTCTATTGGCGTCTCTCAACGGAATCTTCCATGTAGTCTCCGCCAGCACCCCATCTGGAGGCTGAGCGGCNNCCTTTTGGCTTGACATTCGCACCTGGCAGCGACCCGGTTGGCGCTGCTGGACTCCTACCAGCCGAATGCAGTCCGAAGCTGTTGGAAGGCGGCGGAAGCTGCGGCGACCTCCCCGACGGTCGTCGCGATGACCCGCAGCGTTTTGCCGCGCCGAGGCGTGAGCCTAGTCACCCTCGGCGGGAGGGATCTCAGCCTGGCTGCCTCGCACTGGCAACGTCGAGCCATCGATCTACAGGGAGAGCGGAGCAGCGGCAGAATTCAAGGTTGGACGNNACAACGAGTCCCGCCAAGGCTTGGACGCTGTGCAGAGCGGCGGCGGCGACTCCGGTAGCCCCTAGCGCAGCAATCGCAGCCGGTGTCGCGACCACGACCATGGCGGCAACAAGCACCACGCCCAAGGCTAGGCTCCTCGACCACTTGAGGTCACTCAGAGCCAATTCGCCAGCCTCAAGGTTGACAATTTTCGCTAATAGGTCAACGCTTTCGGCAGCCAATTCAGCTCTCAGAGTGCGCGAAAACTCCAAGCTGGCCGTACCGAGCCCTCCGTGCTCTTCGAGGTACCGGTGGAAGGCGAACGTGTGCGCATCGAGATGCTCCGATGCCTCGAGAAGTCCGGGCCAGGAAGCATCGAGATAGGATGCAAACGGGGCGAGCAACGCCGGAAGCCGTTCGGTGCTGCCGAGAACGAGGTCGATCCGAGCCCGCATCTCATGGCCCAGCGACGCGGCGGCGGCGTCCCTCGTGTCAACAGCTTCAGTCCACAGACCATCTAGAAGTAAGAGATCCAGCGCGTGGGTACTGAAGCGCTGTAGGTAAGCGCGATCGGTCATCGGGAGTGGGGGCACCTCGCGGGCGACATACTCCAGACTGTCGCGCCAGGCGCGCGTGCTTCGGGCTGCACCACGAAACCCTTCGTACTCGTGAGACAGTTGTTCGAGCTCGCCTTCGCCGGAGCGCACCACCATGGCGTGGCTACGGGGCGTCAGTGACCAAACCCCTTGCCTTTCGTTGGTGACCAGTCCCATCCCTTTCAGGTTGCTACGGGCCCAGGCAAGTCTGTGTTCGAGCTCGGACTCTAGTCGGGGCTGGTCAACTGGTAGCAGCGTGCCGTCCAGGAACAGGTCGCCGCCGGCGACCGATTCCCAGATTGCCCCGTTCGAGGCCGAGCCGCCGTTCCGCTGGATCGCGACCAGGGTCGGCCAGAGCAGCTGTCGAACTGTCGGCAGCGCGACGACATCCATTCGGAGGCAATTGTGCGGCGCGTAGACGCGATCCGTCCACCACCTTAGTCACTCGTCCCCGCCCCCCCTCCTCACCCGCTTAACTTCGCGCTTGCCGCGGGTGGGGCTGGGGGCCCCACCTGGCGCAAGCTTGGCGAAGAAGAGGCCGGGCCGGGCCGTGACTTCCCCGGAGAGCTGGGCCCGGCCGGGGGATGCCACCCAAAGCGGAGGCACCCGGCGGTGGGCGACCAGCCGGCCGGTTACCTCAATTGGCGCTGGAGATGATCGAGGTGGCCAGCGCCTCCAGCTCGGCGTCTGAGGCCGCGCCGAAGCTGAGCACGATGTCCTGGGTTCCATCCAGCACCGAGAGCCCCTTGCCCTCCTGGGCCACCCAGGCGGGGTGGCCCAGGATCTTGATGTTGAGCACCGTGACCCCCTTGGCGGCGGCGACCCCGGAGACCTTGAAGGCGGCCTGGGTGACCGGGGAGCCGAGGATGATCCTGCCAACCCCCACCCCCAGGCTGTTGGGGTAGAGGCAGGTCAGCCGGTGTCCCTTGGCGGTGGTGAGGGGGGCGGCGGGGGTGCCGACGGTCTGCTGGAGGTCGGCGCTGACCTCAGCCGCCGAGGGGCAGCCCTTGGGCACCGCCGTAGTGGAGTTGTGCACCTTGGTGTGGTGGTGCTTGGGCTTGGACTTGGCGGCGACTGCTGATGCGCCCAGCGCCCCTACCGAGAGCGCCAGGCCCAGAGCCAGGGCCGTGGCCAGCAGCCACTTGCCCACTGCCGACGATCCCAACTCTGACAAAGCTTGCATCGCCTCTACCCCGCTCAGTCCCAATGGCTCAGCCGGACTATCCCTCCGCTGCCGACCCCTGTCTGATGCGGAAAGCGGCCCCAGCTGAGGTTCCTAGGGGACAGGTGGCACTGGGCCAACTCCACCCAACCGCGGCCGGGTCGAGGAAGGCCAACGCGCCATCCACCCACTTTCGGACGTGGTGGGCGGAGTTGGGACTCCGGCCGGACGCCGT
>PKXE01000219.1 GCA_003132265.1 Candidatus Dormiibacterota bacterium
GGTCCCGACTCCCAGGGAGCTGACCGAGGACGAAGCGCCCCTGTGGGGTTTCGATCCCGCAGCCCGGCAGAGCGAGGTCGAGGAGAAAGCAACGGGAGAGCCGGCCGAGGAACCGGCTCCGGCGGTCCCTGCCGCAGTGGCGTCGGCTCCGCCCGAACGGGGACCGTTTGCAGCCCCTGGGGGCCGNNGAGGCCCAGCTGCCCCTCTTGGTGGAGGAGATAGTCGCTACCGCCAAAAGCCAGCAGGTGGCACTTTCGTCGCGAGGCAACGCCCGGCGAGCGCTGGCCGCCGCTCGGGACAAGCTACCCCTGGCCGACGGCGCCGACCCCTCCAGCGAGATTCAATCGCTGCTGGAGGCGGGCCATCTGGAGGAGGCCGCCACCATGGCGGTGCAGATGGCGGAAACCCGAAGGGGGGAGGAGGCCGCCGGTGTCGCCTGCACCGTGGGAGAGGGCGTCAAGCAAGCCAAGCACTTTGAACTGGCGGTGCTCTGCTTCACCACCGCCGTGCTCAGTTGCCCGCCCTGCGACCGTGCCTGCTGGCAGCTGTGCACTCTTTCGGTCGAGCGCCGGGACACCGCGATGGCCCCGGTCTGGTTGGAGTACATCGCCCGCCTGCTCCGGGCGAGGGGCGCCGATGCCGATTCCATCTCGGTGTATCGCCAGCTGCTCAAGATGACGCCCCGGCGGTTCGATATCCGAGAGCTTCTGCGCACCTCCTCCCTCACCGGCACGCTCCCCGACTGAGCGAGGGTCTCGGTCGCGTCCATCCAATCTCTCAGCCGGGTTGGATGAGCGGAGGTCCTCAGGTCTCCCTGGTCAGCGCCGGCACCAGCGAGCCGACGTAGGCCCCGGCCACCTGGGCGGCATCCGAGCCGGTGCTGCCGGCGTAGGAGCTGACCAAAGCGCTGCCGACAATGACCCCGTCAGTCCAGGGCGCGACCTCGCGCACCTGCTCCGGGGTGCTGATGCCGAACCCGACAGCCAGCGGCTTGTCGGTGACTTGACGCAGCCGCCCCACCTGGCCCTGAAGCCAATTCAGGTCGGGGCCAGCGCGCTCACCGGTCACTCCCAGCCGCGACACCACGTAGACGAACCCTTCGCTGGCGGCCGCGATCTGGCCCGCCCGGGCCGGCCTGGTGGTGGGGGGCACCAGGAGTGGGAAGGAGAGGTGCCGGGAGCGGAGGGACCCCTGCACCTTGTCGATCTCCCCGAGGGTGACGTCGGGGATGATCACCCCGCAGGCGCCGGCGCTGGCCGCGCGCTCGGCGAACCTATCGACCCCTTATTGGTAGACGGGGTTGAAGTAGGTGAAGAGGATTATCGGGACGAGGTGCTGCAGCCTCTCAACCAGGCCAAAGCAGGCTTCGATGGTCGTGCCGGACGCCAACGCCCGCTGGCCAGCAGCGGCGATGGTCGGCCCGTCCGCCAGCGGGTCCCCGTAGGGGATGCCCAGCTCCAGCACGTCGAGACCGGCTCCGGCCACCGCGGCGATCACCATCTCGGTGGTCTTCAGGTCGGGATCACCCGCCACCAGGTATCCGATCAGCGCTGTCCGAGCGTGCCGGCTGGCTTCCTGGAACCGCTGGCTCAGCCGGTCTAGGGCCGGGGCGTCACCCATGGGGGCGGCGGTGCTCGCCCAGCTGCAGCCGTTCCCGCTCCAGGAGCTGCGGGATGTCCTTCTCACCGCGCCCGCTGAGGTTCACGATCAAGAGGCCCGGGGGCCCGCTCTGCTCCGCCACCCGGTCCACCAGCGCCAGGGCGTGCGAGCTCTCCAGCGCCGGCACGATTCCCTCCCGTTCGGCGCAGCGGTGGTAGGCGGCGACTGCCTCATCGTCGGTCACCCCCAGGTACTGGGCCCGGCCACTCTCCTTGAGCAGCGCATGCTCCGGCCCCACGCCGGGGTAGTCCAGCCCAGCGCTGACCGAGTGGGTGCCCACCACTTGGCCGTCGCGGTCCTGGAGGAGATATGACTTGGAACCGTGGAGGATCCCCACCGACCCGTACGACAGCGAGGCGGCGTTGTCGCCCGGCCCACTACCGCGACCGGCGGCTTCCGCGCCCCACAGCCTGACGCCCTGGTCGCCGACGAAGCCAGAGAAGATCCCGATCGGGTGGCACCCCCGCCGACGCAGGCGATCACGTCGGTGGGCAGGCGCCCCCAAACGGCGGTCAGGTGCACGTGCAGGCGGGAGCCGGGATCGTGAGTGACTCCGACCCCGGCCAGGAACTGGCCGAGACTGAGGCCAAGGCTTCGGCCATCCTGGCCGCCATCGGCGGCAGCCCCCAGGGGGCGCGGTGATCCTGGTCGTCGATCACCAGGACTCCTTTGTCTACAACCTGGTGCAGGTGGTCGCGGCCATGGACCGGGAGGTTCAGGTGGTCGGCTCTGAGAGTGCAACGGCGGCGGAGCTGGTCTCGCTTCAGCCCGATGCCGTGATCCTCTCCCCCGGGCCGGGACGGCCCGAGCACGCCGGTTGCTTTGAGGAGCTGGTCCGAGCCCTCCCCGACTCCACCCCCATCTTGGGGGTCTGTCTCGGTCACCAGGCGCTGGCCACTGCTTTTGGCGCCAAGGTCGTGCGGGCCCCCGTCCCGATCCATGGCAAGACCAGCCCCGTCGTTCACGAAGGCCAGGGGATCTTCTCGGGGTTGCCCTCGCCGCTGGAGGTGGGCCGTTACCACTCCCTGGTCGTGGACCGCACAAGCCTCCCGGAGGAGCTGATGGTCACCGCCGAGACCGAAGACGGGCTGGTGATGGGGCTGGAGCACCGCCGGCTGCCCCGTTTCGGAGTCCAGTTCCATCCCGAGTCCATCCTGACTCCCGAGGGGCCTGCGCTCATCGGTCGTTTTCTAGCCCTGGTGGGCGTCACGCTCTGATGCGAAGCTGGCCGAAGGTTGACAGGCAAGGATCCAGGCCCCAACATGGGCTACCACATGAGGCACATCGGAGCTACCAGCCGGAGCCACGGGGGACTGAGCTTGTTTACGTATCGATACGTGAACGCCAGTACGCCTTCCGTGGGCAGCTCTCCCGGGTAGTACACCGGTCGCGGCGAGCAACGGAAGGCGTGGAGCGGGCTCCGCGCCTTTTTTGGTCTAGCCCCGGTCCCGCTCCCCAAGCAATAAGAGGAGATAGAGGACTGGATATGGATGAGATCAGCTCCGGGCCGCCACGGCCCCCGACTGGCGCCGTCGGCATCAGCGCGTGCCGCGGGGTGCGCGGCGCGACCACTGTCGACGGCGCCGCCGCCGATGACCCGCTCGACCGCGCGGTGGGGGAGATGCTAGGACAGATCCTTCACGACAACCACGCATCCTCGGCGGACGTCGCGGCGGTGATCTTCACCGTCCCCGACGATCTCCAGGGCGTCAATCCGGCCGCGGCGGCGCGGGCTCACGGCTTCGAGAGCGTCCCACTGCTGGCCGTCCGCGAGGACGGCGGTGACCAGCGGGTGGCTCGCTGCCTGCGGGTGCTAGTGCTGCTCAACACGACTTTGGGGCAGCGCGAGGTGCGCCACGCCTACCTGCGGGGGGCCAGGGTGCTGCGGCCCGACCTGCTGCCCGCCGGAGCCGACAAGCCATGATCGTGATGGCGGCCCACGCCACCCAGGAGCAGGTGCGGGCGGTGGTGGCCAGGATCCAGTCGCTCGGCCTCTCCGCCCAAGTCAACCGTGGCGCCGAGCGCACCGTCCTGGGCGTCGTCGGTCACGAGAGCGAGTCCGACCTCGACGCGCTGGGACTGCTGGATGGGGTGGAGCGGGTGGTACGAGTTCTCCACGACTACCCCCTCGCCAGCCGTGACTTCCATCCGGAAGACCGGGTGATCAACCTGCCCGGCGGTGCTCAATTGGGGGGGCCGGGGGTGCTGGTCATGGCCGGCCCCTGCGCCGTCGAGAGTCGCAGCCAGCTGCAGGCGGCGGCGGAGGCGGTGGCCGGCCAGGGGGTCAAGGTGCTCCGTGGCGGAGCCTTCAAGCCCAGGACCTCGCCCTACGCGTTCCAGGGTTTGGGAGGCGACGGGCTGAAGATGCTGCGGGCGGTGGGGGACGACCTCGGGCTGGCGGTGGTGACCGAGGTGTTGGCCCCCGAGGACGTAGAGCTGGTGGCCGGCTACGCCGACCTGCTCCAGGTCGGCGCCCGCAACATGCAGAACTACCGGCTGCTGCAGGCCTGCGCCCAGGTGGACCGGCCCGTGCTGCTGAAGCGCGGAATGTCCGCCACCCTGGAGGAGTGGCTCCAGGCCGCCGAGTACATCCTCGCGGGAGGCAACCTCCAGGTCGCCCTCTGCGAGCGGGGGATCCGGAGCTTCGAGCCCCTGGTCAGGTTCAGCCTGGACATCACCTCGGTGCCGGTGTTGAAGCGGATGACCTCGCTGCCAGTCGTGGTCGATCCCAGTCACGCGGCGGGGCGCTACGAGTACGTGAAGGCCATCGGGCTGGCCGCAGTAGCGGCCGGGGCCGACGGGCTCCTGGTCGAGGTCCATCCCAATCCCAGTGAGGCGCTCTCCGACGGGGCGCAATCCCTCAACCCCAAGGCGTTCGCGGAGCTGATGGGCGGGGCCCGCAAGGTGGCCGAGGCCGTGGGCAGGCAGATCACGTGAGGACCCTGGGGAGCGTCGCGATCGTCGGTGCCGGGCAGGTGGGCACCATGGTGGGGAGCGCTCTGCTCGAGGCCGGCCCGGCGTTGGGGATCACCTCGGTCGCGCTCTACGACGCCGACCCCCAGGCGGCGGCGGCCTCGGTCGCCCTCGGTGGTGGTGACCTGGTGCTGCCGGACCCTGCGAGCGTCCTGCAGGCCCAGGTGGTCGTGCTAGCCATCCCGGTAACCGAGATCCTCGCCTGGCTGGAGGAGTTCGGGCCCCGTCTCCGGGAGGGAGGGGCGCTGCTGGACACCGGCAGCTCCAAGGCGGCGGTGGTGGCGGCGATGGCGCGGTTCGTACCCGAGGGGGTCCATGCCATCGGAGGTCATCCGATGGCGGGGAACGAGGCGTCCGGCCCCAGCGCCGCCATCCCGGGGGCCCTCAGCGAGGCGCTCTTCGTGCTCAGCCCGTGCCGCCCCGACCGAGAGGCGCTGGAGATCGCGACGGCGCTGGTCGCCGCCTGCGGCGCCCGGCCACTGGTGGTCGAGGCCCCTGATCACGACCGGCTATTGGCCCGGACCAGTCACCTACCCCACCTGGTGGCGAGTGCACTGGCAGCTGTGGCAGCGGAGGTCGGCGACGATCTCCCCCTGACCCAGGCTCTGGCGGGCACCGGCTTCCGCAGCACCACCAGGCTGGCCGCCAGCGACTCCAAGATGGTGGCGGCTTTCGTCAGCGCCAATCGCCGCCAGGTGGAAGCCGCGCTGAGGGAGTTCCGCCGGGAACTGGACCGGCTGGAGCTGGCTCTCGAGTCGGGACCCGGCGCGCTCGAGGAGGTGCTGGGCGCCGGCCGGGTGGGGCATGCCCTGGTGCTGGGACGAGCATGAGCGTGGTCACGGTCGGCCGGCCGCAGCGTCCCCTCTCAGGTCGCTGCCAGGTGCCGAGCGACAAGGCGATCTCGCATCGGGCGGCCATCCTGGCGGCCGGCAGTGCCGGGACCTCTAGGATCGGGAACTTCTCACCCGCTGGCGACTGCCATGCCAGCACTGCCCTGGTGCGTCGGCTGGGGTGCGAGGTGACCGAGGACGGCGACACCCTGGAGGTGACCGGCCTCGGACCCTCTCCATCTTCCCGAGTCTTCGAGGAAGGGCTGGACTGCGGCCGGTCCGGAACCACGATGCGCCTCGGGGCGGGGCTGGTGGCGGGCCTCCCGTTCACCCTTCAGCTCACCGGGCATGCCCAGTTGCTCCGGCGGCCGATGGAGCGGGTGGCGGAGCCGCTCCGGCGGATGGGGGCCGAGATCTCGACCTCTGCCGGGGGCCGTCCTCCGATCCATCTGCGCGGCGGCGAGCTGGCCGGCATTGAGTTCACCCCTCCTCAGGCCAGCGCCCAGGTGAAGTCGGCGGTGCTGCTCGCCGGGCTACGGGCTAGCTCGCCGACGACCGTCTTCGAGCCCATTCCCACCCGGGACCACACCGAGCGGCTCCTGGCGGCCATGGGTGCCCACGTCGTGGTCGCCGAGTCGGACCAAGGGAGGTCGGTCCGGGTGGAGCCGGGAGCGCTCAACCCGCTTCGGCTGGTGGTGCCCGGGGACGCGTCCTCGGCCGCGGTCCTGGCCGCCGCCGCCGCCCTGGTCAAGGGCTCGGACGTGGTGCTGGAGAAGGTCTCGGCCAATCCCTCCCGGATCGGGTTCTTCAACGTCTTGAGGCGGATGGGGGCCAGGGTGGAGTTCGAGCCTCGCGGAGACGGCCGGGGCCCGGAGCCGGTCGCCGACATCAGAGTCCGGTACGCCGCGTTGGAGGCGTTCCGGATCGACGCCCGGGAGGTGCCCGCGCTGATCGACGAGCTGCCCCTTTTGGGGCTGCTGGCGACCGCCGCCGAGGGGATGAGCGAGGTCCGGGGCGCCGCCGAGCTGCGGGTGAAGGAGAGTGACCGGATCAAAGGGCTGATCGCGGGCCTGCGAGCCCTGGGCGCTGAGGCGGAGGAGCTGGAGGACGGATTCATCGTTCGCGGACCGACCACGCTGCGGGGGGGCGTGTGCGACGCCCAGACCGACCATCGGCTGGCGATGACCTTCACTCTGGCGGGCCTGGTCAGCGAGGGACCGGTAGAGGTGGCGGGCTCGGAGTTCGTCGCCGACTCCTTCCCCGGCTTCCTGCAGTCCTTGCGGGGGCTGTCGTGATGGTGGAGGTGGCTTTGGTCGGAGACCCGGTGGCCCACAGCATCTCTCCCGCGATCCAGTCGGCGGCGTTCGCGGCCTTGGACCTAGCTTGGAAATACCAGCTGGTGAGGGTTCCCGAGGGCGGGCTGGAACAGGCCTGGCCGGATCTCTCGCGACGGTTCCGGGGCCTCAACGTGACCAGCCCCCACAAGCAGGAGGCGGCCCGGCTGGCTGATGCCCTCAGCCCGACCGCCCAGATCTGCGCCTCAGTCAACACCCTCACCTTCAGTCCTTCGGGAGCGTTTGGGGATTCCACCGACGGAGCGGGGTTCCTGGCGGCGCTGCGCCGCAGCGCCGGCCGCCTGCCGACGAGGGCGGTGGTGGTCGGCACCGGAGGGGCCGCTAGGGCGGTGGCGGCGGCGTTGCTGGCGGAGGGCGTGGAGGTGCTGGTGGTGGGGCGCAATCTGACCGCCGGCACAGCTCTGGCCTCGGAGTTGGCTGGAGCAGGTGCAGGGGCTGTCTCCTTTCGGGGGGATGGCGACCGGGCGCTGGCGGAGGCCTTGGACGGCGCTGAGCTGCTGGTGAATGCCACGACCCTGGGTGGCCCTCGGTTTCCGGAGCTCTCTCCGGTCGCCGACGCGGTCCTGCTCAGCTCCGACCTCATCGTCTTCGACCTCGTCTACTGGCCTAGGCACACGCCGCTGCGGCGTCGGGCCCGGGCCGAGGGTTGTCGTTTAGTGGATGGGCTGGAGATGCTGGTCGAACAGGGAGCGCTGGCCTTCGAGGCCTGGACCGGGATCAACGCTCCTTTGCCGGTGATGCGAGAGGCCGCTAACCGAGCCCTGGAGGTACTCGGGTGACCCTGCGCCTTCTGACCGCTGGCGAGTCGCACGGACCGGAGCTGGTGGTGATCGTGGAGGGGATCCCGGCCGGGGTCGAGGTCGACGTCGAGGAGATCGACCTGCAGCTCGACCGGCGCCGGGGAGGCCATGGGCGCGGAGCCCGGTCCACCAAGATTGAGCGAGATCACGCGGAGATCGTCAGCGGGGTTGCCCAGTCCCACACCACCGGGTCGCCGGTGGCGATCCGGATCATCAACCGGGACTTCGCCAATCAACCCGCCGACCCGGTCCGGCTCACCACCCCTCGGCCTGGCCACGCCGACCTGGCGGGAGCCACCAAGCATGGCCATTCCGACTTTAGGGTGGTGCGCGAGCGGGCCAGTGCCCGGGAGACCGCGGCCAGGGTCGCCGCCGCTGCGCTAGTCCTACCGCTCCTGCGGGAGTTCGGGATCTCGCTGGGCTGCTTCGTGGTGGGGATCGGCGAGGTGGTGCTGCGGGTCGACCTCGCGTCCTCGACCGCCAAGTCGCTGGCCAAACTGGCCTTGGCGGCCGAGCCTGACCCGGTTCGCTGTCCCGATCCCGCGATCTCCGAGCAGATGGTGGCCGTCATCGACCGGGCCAAGGACGAGCGCCAGACCCTAGGCGGGACCTTCGTCGTTTTTGCCTTGGGAGTCCCAGTCGGTCTCGGGTCGTACACCCATTGGGACCTGCGTCTCGACGGGCGCCTGGCTCAGGCCATCTGCTCGATCCCCGCAATCAAGGGGGTCGAGATCGGGCCCGGGTTCGAACTCGCGGCGCTGTCTGGCAGCCGGGGCCAGGACCCGATCCTCGGTTCCCCGGGCAAGCTGGTCCGGGGTTCCAACTTCGCGGGGGGGCTGGAGGGCGGGATGAGCAACGGCGAGCCGATCGTGCTGAGAGCGGCCATGAAGCCCCTCTCGTCGACCAGGGCGCCAGCTGCTTCGGTCGATCTGCGCTCCGGCACCACCGCCGACCCGCCCTACGTCCGTTCCGATGTATGCGCCGTCCCGGCTGCGGCGGTGGTGGGGGAGGCCATGGTCGGTTGGGTGCTNNCGACGCCGCCTTGGCGGCGTCCCGTCACGTGGACTCCCAGCCGATCCCGGGCGTGGGCGGGTGAGAGAGCTCCGGCTGCCGGCGCCCGCCTTGAGGGGGGGCCAGGCCAACCTGGTGCTGGCTGGCTTCAGCGCCACCGGCAAGACCTCCGCCGGGGTGCTGGCCGCCGAGCTCCTGGGGATGCCGTTCGTGGATCTGGACCAGCTCGCGGAACGGCGCTTGGGCAGCTCCCTTCCCGAGGTCTTCCTCACTTTGGGCGAGAAGCGATTCCGGGAGCTGGAGGCGGAGCTGCTGGGCGAGGCCGCCCGCCTCTCCGGCACGGTGATCGCGACCGGCGGCGGAGCGGTGCTTCACCGGGAGTTCGCCACGCTCGCGGGGGGCGCGGTGGCGGTGGTCCTGACCGCACCGCCCGAGGAGATCGAGGAGCGGCTGGGGGATCCCGCGACCCGACCGCTGGTGGCGAGTGCTCCCGGACCGAGGATCCGGGAGCTACTGGCGGAGCGCGCTCTGGCGTACTCCGCCGCCGGCACCGCGGTCGACACCACCGGGAAAAGCATCCAGGAGGTTGCTGGCCTAGTCGCCGACCGGTACCGAGCGCAGGCCAATGACAAGGCCCAGCGGGTGACGGTCTCGGGGCCCCACGCGGAGTACCCGGTGCTGGTCGGAGAGGGCACGCTGGACCGCCTCGACGGCCTGCTTCGTTCCCAGCTGCCAAAGGCCGGCCGGGTGGTGGTGGTTTCCGACCAGGCGGTCACCGACAGCGCCGGCGCCCTGGTCGGAGAGACGCTTCGGACGGCGGGGAGAGAGGTCCTGACAGCGGCGGTGGGTCGGGGCGAGGCCTCCAAGCAGATTGCCGCCGTGACCGAGCTCTGGGATCGCTTCCAGGCGCTGGCGGTGGACCGGGGCGATGTCATCGTCGCGGTGGGCGGCGGGGCCGGGCTCGACGCCATCGGGTTCGCCGCGGCCACCTGGGCTAGAGGTATCCCGTGGGTCACCGTGCCGACCACGATCCTGGCCATGGTCGACGCCTCGATCGGGGGCAAGGTGGCGATTGACCGTGGGGGCGCCAAGAATTCGGTGGGCGCCTTCCACCAGCCGCAGGCGGTGGTGTGCGATCCGAGCCTGCTGCTGACCCTCCCCGCCAGCCTGGCTCGCGACGGGCTGGCGGAGGTGGTCAAGAGCGCTGTCCTGGCCTCGCCGCTGCTGCTCGACGCCCTCGTGCAGGCCCGCCCGGCAGGGGAAGGGCTGCCCCCGCACCTCGGCTGGCTCATCGAGCAGACGGTGCGGATCAAGGCGGCTTACGTGGCGGCGGACCCCGAAGACCTCGGGCTGCGGCAGTCCCTCAATCTGGGCCACACCTACGCCCACGGCCTGGAGGCCGCCAGCGACTACCTAGTCCCCCACGGCCGGGCGGTGGCGATCGGGCTGGTGGCTGCCGCCCGGCTGGGGGTCAGTCTCGGACTTACGGAGGAGGACCTCCCGGCTCAGCTGCGGGGGGCCCTCGACCGGATCGGGCTGCTGGAAACTCTTCCCTCGATGGACCGGGCCCGGGTGCGGGCCGCCCTTTTGCTGGACAAGAAGTGGCGCCGGGGGGAGCCGGCCTTCGTGGTGCCGGTGCGAGGAGGAGCCGCCCTGGTGAGCGGAATTGACTTGGATTTCGCCCTGGAACCCTTCTGGGAATTGCTCGCGGAGGCCAGTCGGGAGGACCCGGAACTGACTGCGGGGCCAGCCCAGGCTCCGGCCGGGTCCGGGCCGGCACCCAGATGAGGGTTCTGGTATTGCACGGGCCCAACCTGAACCTTCTCGGCTCCCGCCAGCCGGAGATCTACGGCGAGGCGACGCTCGCCGAGATCGATTCCGCGATCGTGGCTCGGGGCGCTGAGCTGGGGGTGGAGGTCCGGTCGGCGCAGTCCAACTCGGAGGGCGCGCTGGTGGACGCCATCCAAGGGGCCCGCGACGCCGCCGACGGGATCGTCATCAATCCCGCCGGCTATTCCCACACCAGTGTCGCCATCCGGGACGCGCTGCTGGCGGTGGCGCTTCCGGCGGTGGAGGTCCATCTCTCCAACCCCTCGGCGCGGGAGGAGTTCCGCCACGTTGACCTCGTCGCCGGAGCCTGCCTCGGAGTTGTGGCCGGGTTCGGCCCGAACGGCTACCTGGTGGCGCTGGAGCAGCTGGTGGTCCGTCTCCGGGCGGCGGACTGACCGGCGCCGATTCCCAGGGCTAATTGCTGGCCCGCACCGCATCCAGCGGAGAGGTCAGGCGCTCGAGGCTCCTCGCCAAAGGCTGACCCCCAGCAGCGTTATCACGGCCAGGGGAATGAACCAGAACGCGGCCGCCCCGAGGGTGCGGGCGAGCGCCCAGCCGCCCACGATGACCAGCGCGACCCCTACCGCCAGCTCCGGCGTGTCCCCGACCACGAACTCGTAGCAGAACCTCCCGAACGCCGCCGGCCAGCGGCTCACCCTAGTTCCGCCGCCCTGGGGGCAACTCGGGTTCGGCTCAGGATCCGGATCGCGGCCCAGGTGAGGGCGGCGTAGAGGGCCAGCAGCCCCAGCAGCGAGAGGTCCGATCCTGGCCAGCTCACCCCCGCCCCCTCACCTCCCCAGAAGCTCCCGAAGGTCACCAGCATTAGGCCCACCGCGAGCTTCATCGCGTTCTCCGGCACCTCCCGCAGCTGTCGGGAGACGGCGAAGCCGGCCGCTCCCACCACCACCACAGCGGCCAGGGCGGCCCCGGCGGCGACCGCCAGGTGGCCTGAGCTGAGGCCTAGGGTGAGCACGATCATTACCACCTCCATGCCCTCTAAAAGGACGCCCTTGAAGCTGAGGGTGAAGCCGATCGCGTCGCGCCCGGTCCCGGTGCGGGGAATGTTGGCTAGGCGCTCAACCTCGCGGCGGTAGATGGCGTCTTCGTCGTGCTTGGCTTTGCGTCCGCTGGCGCGCAGGATCGCCTTGCGTAGCCACTGCAGGCCGAGCACCAGCAAGAGACTCCCGACCACGACCCGGAGCGCATTGATCGGCACGTAGTGGACCAGAGCGGGGCCGAAGACGGCGACCACCACCACCAGACACAGGAAGGCCGCCCCGGCGCCCTCCAGCGACGAGCGCCATCCCCGGGAGAACCCTGAGGCGAGCACGATGGTCAGGGCCTCCACCATCTCGACTGCGCTGGCGCCGAACACCGCGAGCGCGATGAGAATCGATCCGGTCACCGCCGCCGCCCCGTTGTCTCGATGATGTCCACGCGCTCTGGATTCTCTCCCATCGGCCGGCGCTGAAGGACGGGGCGTCGGGGTGGTACTGGGGTGGGGGTGCACCGCCGACAATGGCTTGGTGGAAGTCGGGTTCAGCATCGACCCTGCCCAGGGACTCAGCCGTGAGGATGAGTTGGACTGCGTCCGCTGCGCAGCCGAGCTCGGGTACCGGTCAGCCTGGACTCCGGGACGCGGTGACGCATCCGCCTTTGATCGCTGCCTGGCCTGGCACCAGGCCTCCGGCTTGCCCACCGGGGTGGCGGTGGTCCCGGCCTCCGGACAGCCCCCGGAGTTCTACGCCCAGCACGCGGCTCGGGTCTGGGAGGGGAGCCGGGGGAAGTTCACGCTCGGGGTCGGCAGCGGCCGGATGGCCCACGCGGCTAGCGAGATGCGCCCCTACCTGGAGGAACTCCGCCGGCTGCTGCCGCCCGGGCTTCCCCTGTACGTGGCGGCGCTGGGGCCTCTGATGCTCTGTTTGGCGGCGGAAATGGCTGACGGGGTGTCGCTCAACTGGTGCTCCGAGGACCAGGTGGCCTGGTCCCGCTCCGAGGTTGAGCGGGCCGCGGCCGTCGCGGGCAGGACGGCTCCTCCCATTGCCGAGTACATCAGGACGGCGGTCGACGCTGATCCCGCGGCGGCTGCCCGGGTGCTGAGTGGGGCGATGTTGGAGTACGCCCTGGGGCCGGTCGCCTACCGAAGGCACTTCGAGAGGATGGGTTTCGCTGAGGAACTGGCCCGCCCGGACAGCGCCGGGGTCCCCCCCAGCCCTCGGCTGCTCTCGGCGGTGGGCGCATGGGGCGCGCCGGGAGAGGTCCGTCATCAGTTCCTTGGCCTTTCCCAAGGGCTGGACTGCGCAATTGTCCGAGTGCTGGTGCGCGAGCCCGGGGACGCCGAGTCCGCCCGCCTTGTCCTGGAGGAGTGTCGCCCGGGCTGACGCAGCTGGGAAGGTGCCCCGGCTAAACCCGTGGCCCTCCGTGCCCTGCAGCACGCTTATGTGGGAGTTGAGGGCGGCTTGGCTGCCCGAGGCCCACNNATCGGCAACTGGTCGGGAGACACGGAGCCCGTGCCCTCCCTCGACCGAGAGCGATGCTCTGCCGCCAAGGTGAGGATGGACTGCCCCTCCTCACCCAGATGCGCAGTGAGGGTCGTGGCCGTCTGGGAGACGACCGAACCGGCGCAGGAGTTCACCGCCGGCGGTCTGCCCCGTCCACGCACTGGTCAAGTAGCTGCCGCTTCCCCGGCATCGTTAGGAGATACCGGCCGGCGACTGGTTCATGCGGGGGTGCCCAGCTCAGCAATGAAGCGACTCGGAACCTCCTCTCAATGCGTGCGTCGCCGGTAGTCTCCAGTTCGAAACATCTTCATTTTCAAGTCGTTCAATGCCAGATATGTCATCATCTGGACGGCGCATGAAAGTGCGAGTTTCCATGTTCCGGTGCTCAGACCGAACGAGTATCCCGTACTCTGGATGAAAGGAAAGGAAACAACAATGTCAGTTCTTATCGTGAGCGAATGGGCGCGCGAGGCGAGCATGTCCGAGGAGACGTACTGGAAGATCACGGACCAGCTTGGACTGCGAGACAAGCTGCCCGAGGGTTGCGAATACCACATGTCGGGATACAGCCCCGACGGAGGNNCTGATTCGCCACTTCGCCTGACGGCCTGACCGTGGCGGCCACCATAAGGTGGCCGCCACGGTGCCAGTAGCCGTTCAGGGGTCGGATTCTTTTGCGCCCGCCGGGCCGGTGAGCGGAGAGGTATCGCTCGTCGCCGGATCCGTCGTCGTCTCAGCCAGCGCGCGGCCGCTTCGGTCGAACGGTCTCGTCTCGTTCACCTGACAGTCAACGCCGCCTGGAGCGCTGCGGGGAGCATCCCATAAGTTCCGGTAGGGGCCGGACGGGAAGACCGAGACGAACGGATCGCCGCAACCGCAGTCGGGCCAGGTGTGGACCTGCCCCGGTTTGACGGACACTGCTACGAAGCGGATTGTGCCACCAGCGAGTGGCGATTGTCGAAGGCAACCGGGCTGAGGTTGCCGAGGGTGGAGTGGAGGCGGCAGGGATTGTA
>PKXE01000228.1 GCA_003132265.1 Candidatus Dormiibacterota bacterium
GACTTGAACATCGTGAGCGGTCGCGGGAACCGTTGACGTGGAGATGTCCACGATCTGCCCTTCGTCAATGACGATGTGGCCTGGGTAGGGCTGTCGGCTGGTACCTTCGATGATGGTTACGTCGGAGAGAACTACCCTCATGGACGTCTTGAAGCCAGTCGCCTGGAGCTCGCGCCCCGACATGAAGGGGTCACGGGCGTGGGAGACGACGGACCGGGGCCGNNTCACCTCGCTGCACCTCCTTACCACGCCGGACGAGTTCTGTCACCACGATCCGCCCCAGCTGTGCACTCTCGATCACCAGCCGCCGTGTGCTCCCGGAGAAGTCGACGTCCGTGACCCGACCGTCCACGAGGAAACTGTCACCTCCGCGATTCTCCGACCGCTCCTCCAGCGGCACGACCACCATCCTCTCCGGTCTGACTAGAACGAAGACGTGCCCGCTCGCCTCCTGGTAATTTCCCGCATCCAAAGCGTACGCGCCGGACCCGCTGGAGGGTATGAATCGCCCGTGCCCATCGAGAGTTCCCTCGAAGGCGTTGCACTCCCCAAGCGCTAGAGCCACGAACTGGCTCACCGGGCTCGTCCAGAGTTCCTGGGGGCTGCCTACTTGCTCTAGGCCTCCGTCATGCATTACCGCGATCACATCCGAAAGTTCGAGCGCCTCCTGAGGGTCGTGGGTGACATAGAGCACAGTTGCGCCGAGTTGTCTGTGGATCCGCTTGATCTCAGTCTGAAGACTCGCCCGCAGGGTACGCTCAAGGGCTCCCAGCGGTTCGTCCATCAGCAGGAGGCCCGGCTCAAAAACAATAGCTCGCGCGAGCGCGACCCTTTGCTGCTGCCCCCCCGAAAGCTCAGAAGGCCTCCGGTCACCCCTCTCCTCCAGACCGACCAACCGGAGCGCATCGAAGCTCCGTCTCCGACGCTCGTCCGTGGGGACCCGGCGCTCGACCAGGGGGAACATCACATTCTCAAGTGCCGTCATGTGGGGGAACAGGGCATAGCTCTGAAACACTACGCCGAGATTTCGTCGATACACCGGCACTCCCGCCATGGCATGGCCGTCGAACAGCACGGCCCCTTCGCTCGGTGCCACGAATCCCGCTATCGTGTTTAGGAGGGTGGTCTTCCCACCCCCGCTGGGCCCCAGCACCGAGACGAACTGCCCGGCAGCCACTCGCAGGCTGACATCCCTAAGGGCGGTGAAGTCTCCATACCGTTTCCACACCGAGCGTACTTCGACCTCCACGCCCGTGGACCTATCGTCACTCACGCAGCTGACCTCTGGGACCGGCTTCCAGCCCAAAGAGCTAAGCCCACCAGCGCGGCTGCGACCACGAGCATGACGCACCCAGCCGCGGCCACCGTGGGATCAATTTGGTCCTGAATACTGCTAAACATCCTAACGGGCAACGTCACCAGATTCGGGCCCTGCAGGAAGAACGACACCATGAATTCGTCNNCTGCACCCGCAATCACAGTAGGAGCCAGCAGTGGAACCCAGATTCGTAAGGCCCGACTCATGGGCCCCGCCCCCAGGCCAGCCGCCGCGTGGTCCAGCCGCTCCTCAAACCTGCCGAAGCCAGCGACGCTCACGATGACCACTAGCGGGACCCCCAAGGCCGCATGGGCGAGCACGAAGCCTGGCACCGTGCCGGAGATGCCCCAATCAAGGAAGACCACATAGATAGCCAGTGCGAGGATGACACCGGGAAGAACCTGCGGCAGCAGTACGAACGTCTGGACCCGGCGGGCCCAGCGTGACCGTGACCTGACGACTACTAGGGCCGCCATGGTTCCCGCTACTGTGGCAACAGCTGCGCTTGCCAACGCCACCTCGAACGACGCGAGAAGGGACCCTTGCCACTCGGTACTGGTGAATAGATTCTCGTACCAGCGCACCGACCAGGAGTGCGGTGGAAAGACGAAGCTCTGACTTCCGGTAAAGCTGAGCGGCAGGTTGACCAGCGACGGCAACACCAGAAATCCCGCCACACCGATCCCGAACAGCAGTAGACCCAGGCGGTAGGGTCGCCGCCGGCCGCCTCGATTCCGCTCCACGCCTACGACCACTGTCTCGTACCCACCACGCGCCGTCCCCGCTCCGGCCCAAAAGGCGAGGCCAACGACCACTAGGCCGATCACCGCGGTAATGCAGGCGGCTGCGTCACCCATTCCGTAGTTGAGAAGGTTCATGATTTGGTCGTAAAGTAATTGGGGGATCAGCTCCTGCTGGGGGGAACCAAGCAATTGCGGGACCAGGTAAAATCCCAGCGAGGAGACGAACACTAAGACCCCGGCGCCCAGCACGCCGGGCACGGTCTGCGGCCAATACACTCTTATGAAGGCCCGCCACGGTTTCGCTCCCAAGCTCTCAGCCGCCACGAGCTGGGCCTCGCCGATGTTCACCATACATGCGTACAATGGCAAGATGGTGATTGGCAGAAGCACCTGCACCATCCCCACGATCACGGCCCCCAGCGTCCCGTCGGCGAACAACTGCCCGATCTTCACATGTCCCAGAACCCCGATGACGGGACCGGTCGGGGACAGGAGCACGAACCAGGCGAAGGTCCTGACCACGGCGCTCGTGAACAGTGGCACGAGCACTGCCATCAGCAGGAGCGGCCTAAGCCTGCGCCCCACCCGCGTCATAAGGTACGCGTAAGGGTAAGCCAGCACGAAGCAGATTCCGGTCACCTCGGCCGCCGTCAGGAAGGTACGCCACAGAATGTTCACGTAGGTCGGTGTTGCGAGAAAGGCCGCGTAGTTCGAGAAGCCCCAGGTCGGCGACGCGAAACTTGTGACCGCTACTCGGACCAGCGGGTACACGACCGCGGTCGCCAGGATGGCGACCACCGGCACCGTCGCTGCCAGCCAGAGACGGCCCTTGACCAGCGCAGTGGCNNGGACAGGCCCGCGACCTCGCTCACCCGAGTCTAGGCCTCAGCTTTATCGGTTCGGCCCGCCCGGTCTTTCATAACCTGTCTCAGCCCGAGGCCCACGCCACCCACTTCGCTTCCATCTGCGGGAAGTGGGATGCCCGCCACGCTACGTTAGTGGTGACGCTCTTCGTGATGTACTTGCCGACGTAGTATCGCTTCAATATCACATTGGCA
>PKXE01000117.1 GCA_003132265.1 Candidatus Dormiibacterota bacterium
CGACTTCGCCAGTTCCGAGGACTACCTCGTCTATGCCAACCATCCGGCGCACCGCCGGGTGATCCAGGAGCTGCTCGACCCCTTTGTGGTCGAGCGCCACCGAGCCCAGATCGAGGTGGCCGATTGACCGGTGCCGCCCCGGTGCGCTGCCTCGTAGTGGGCCAGCTCCCCACCCCCGACCTGGAGCTCATCCGCCGGGTGGTCCCCGAAGACCGGGCCGAGCTGGTGCTAGCGGACGCGGGTGCCGATCTGGCCCGCCTCGGCGACTTCGACGTGATCTGGCGGCTCTTTCGGGCCCGGTTCGACTTGGGCGCCCGGGACCAGCTCCAAGAGGCCTTGGAGAGCCATCCTGAGGTCCGCTGGGTGCACACCGCCAGCGCCGGTATCGACGACCTGGCGATCCTCTTCCAGGACCGTCCGGGCACCATCCTCACCCACTCGGCGGGGGTCACGGCCATTCCCATCGCCGAGTTCGTGGTGGGCTGCCTGCTCCAGCACTGCAAGCGATTCCCCGAACTCTGGGAGTTGCAGCGCCAGCGCCAATTCGGACGGCTGGACCTTCGGGAGCTGGCTGATTTGCGGGTGGTGCTGTTCGGGATGGGCGCGATCGCCGCCGAGCTGGCGCGCCGACTCTCACCGTTCGGCTGCCAGATCGTGGGGGTCCGGCGGGATCCGTCGCGGCCGGTNNTGGCTGCGGTGGCCGCGGGCCGTCCGGCAGCCGCCTACCTGGATGCCTTTGCGGAAGAGCCGCTGCCGCCGGACTCTCCTCTCTGGACGGCTCCCGGGATCCACGTCAGCCCGCACATCAGCTGGAACTCTTCCCACCTCGCCCGCCGGACCTCCGAGCTCTTCGCGGAGCAGCTGCGCCGGTGGGTGGAGGGAGAACCATTGCTGAATCGAGCCAATCCCCAGGCGGGCTACTGACCCGCCTCCGGGAGCGGCTCAGTCCGGGATGTACTCCCGTCTCAGACCCAGCAGTTCCGGGGCGTGCAGCTGGACCATCTTGGCGGACACTCCTGCCGATGGTGACGGCCGGAGCAGGGAGATGCCGACCATGCAGCCGAAGGCGATCGGCACCGTGACGATCGCCGGCTGGGCCAGCACCACGGCCAGGTTCGAGTGGTGGGCCAGGAAGGCGGCCAGGGGGGTGGACACCGTCGCCACCATGGTGGTGATGATGGAGCAGGTGGCGATACCCCCGCCCAGAGCCACCCCCACGGAGGCTCCCAGGGTGGTCAGCCGGCGCCACCAGATCCCCAGCACCAAGAGGGGGAAGAAGGAGCTGGCGGCAATGGCGAAGGCCCAGCCCACCAGGACGCTGATGTCGAACCGCTCCACCAGCAGCCCCAGCGCCCCGGCCGCCAACCCGGCGCCGAGGGCGCTGAGCTGGAATGCCCGACGGCGAGCGGTGGGGCCGGAGGCAGGTCTCAGCCAGCGCCCGTAGACGTCGTGGCCGAGGGCCCCGCCCAGGGAGACCAGGAGGCCGCTCAGCGTCGAGGTGAAGGCGGCGAAGGCGCCGGCGGCGACGATGGCGGAGAGGGTCTGGCCCAGCCACCCGGCCCCCAGCTGGGAGGGCAGGATCAGCACCACCGCGTCGGTGAGGTTACTGCCGTACAAGCTGGGGTCGTAGGACCGCCCCAGGGCGCCGAAGATCGGCGGCCAGACGTAGAAGGCTCCCAGCAGCACCAGGACCAGCAACGCCGTCCGGCGCGAGGCCTTGGCGTCGGGGTTGGTGTAGAAGCGCACCAGGATGTGGGGTAGCCCGATCGTGCCCAGCAGGATGGCCATGATCAGGGAGTAGGTGAAGAGGAGGGGATGACCGGTGCCGCCGGCGAGGGGCCCGAAGGGGCCCATCCAGGCTGAGGTGGTGCTGGCGGGGGTCTGGCTGCCGAAGGGAGCCGGCTGGCCACGGGCGACGGTCACTAGGTCCGACGATTCCCAGGTGATGGTGCCCTTGGGCACCAGGCCGACACCCTCCAGGTGAAGCCGGTTGGCCCGGCTGGCGTTCACCCGCCCCTTCGGTCCAGTCCCGCCCTCAAAGCCGGCCGCCGGGGCGCCCGAGCTCGCGGTCGGCGCCTGGCGTTGCCAGCGGAGGTCCGCCGGCCGCGAGACGTGGACTTTGGTAGCGGCCGGGATCTGCCAGAGCTCGCCCCTAGTCACCTGGAAGTTGGTGGTGGTGGTGAGCCGGGCCAGGCCACCGGCGCCCCGGGCGAAGGGCACCCCGGTGCCGGAGAAGTGGATGAGCAGCAGAAAGGCTGGTACCGAGATCGCGAAAAGCTTGACCGCGAACTGCAGGCTCTGGACGAAGGTGATCCCGCGCATGCCGCCACCCACCACCCCGGCCACCACCACCACCGCCACGATCCCGATGCCGACCCCGTAGGGCAGCCCGGAGGCGGTTTCGACGGTGAGCCCGGCCGCCTTCATCTGAGGGAGGGCGTAGAAGAAGCCGATGACCAAGACCAGGGCCACCGCCAGGCGGCGGAAACGGGGACTGTCGAATCGGCCCTCCGCGAAGTCGGGGATGGTGTAGGCCCCGAAGCGCCGCAGTGGGCCGGCGATGAAGAGCAGCAGCAGCAGGTAGCCCCCGGCGTAGCAGACGGGGTACCAGAGCACGTCGTAACCGAACTGCATGACCAGCCCGGCGATGCCCAGGAAGGAGGCGGCGCTGAGGTACTCGCCACTGATCGCGGCGGCGTTGACCCGGGGGGGCACGGCCCGAGCCGCCACCATGAAGTCGGAGGTGGTTCGAGCCCAGCGCCGCGCGAACAACCCCGCGCCCAGGCTCACCACCGCCATCGCCACCAGGCCCAGGACCGCTGCCGTGGAGGTGGTCAAGAGATCCCCTTCAGCGAAGGAGATCGGTGAACTCGTCGTCCACCTCCTCGGCCCGCCGAACGTAGATCGAGCCCAGCCAGATCAAGAGCGGGTAGGAGCCGATCCCCAGGACCAGCCAGGCGACTGGAATCCCGACGACCCTGAGCACGCCCCACTCCGGCCACCACCAGGCCAGCAACGGCTGGACCAGCAGGAAGGCGGTGAAGGTGAGAGCCACGCCCAGGCTGAGCCGCCACTGGCGCCGCATCAGCGCCCTCAGGTAGAGCTCGCCGACCTCCGTCTGCTCCTCGAACTCCAGCAGGCCGGTCGACGGGGGAACCTCTGCCTCACCCTCCAGGGCTCCCGGCGGCTGCTGGGACAAGGACGTTCAGAGACCGAGGGCCAATCGCAGTTGTGGGCCGTGGCGGCGTGAGACCGGGACCGGGAGGTCGGTCAGCCCCTGGATCCGCAGCAGGTAGGTGCTGTTGAAGAAGCAGTCGACGGCGGTGACGTGGCGGAGATTGACGATGTAGTGGCGATGAACGCGCATGAAGCCCTGCCGCGATAGCCGCTCCTCCAGGTCATGCAACCTCAGCCGGGCGATGTACCGGCCCTCGTGGGTCACCACTGCAACGCGGTCCCCATCCACTTCGACGACCCGGATGTCCTCCACCGGCAGCAGCAGGATCTGGCCGCGGTGGGTGACCGCGAGCCGGTCCTCCAGTGCGCTCGAGTCGGGAGCCGACTCTCGCTTCAACCGGGCCGCCGAGTCGCGCGAGGAGAGCGCCAGCCGTTCCAAGGTCAGGTTGAGCCGGTCCACCCGGACCGGCTTCAGCAAGTAGTCGAAGGCGGCCAGCTGGAAGGCCTCGACGGCGTGCTCCTCGTAGGCGGTGACGAAAACCACCGGTACCGGGGACGGAAGCTGGGAGATCACCTGGCTCAGCTGCAGGCCATCCATGCCGGGCATGCGGATGTCCAGGAACAGCACATCGATCTGCTGCTCGGCGAGCAGGTCCATGCACTGGCTGGCCCCCTCCGCCTCCAGCACCTCCTTGACGCGCGGTGACTGCTTGAGCAGGTACTTCAGCTCACCCCGGGCGGGGGCTTCATCGTCAACGACCAGGGCGCGGCAGGGAATTTCCATCTGCTCAGGATGCCTTCACGCCGGGGCGGTACTTGGGAATGCGAACCCTGACCGAGGTGCCCTTGCCGGCCTCGGAGATGATCTCCAGCCCGTGGGCCGGCCCAAAGATATGGCTCAGTCGGCGGTCGATGTTCCCCAGGGCGCCCTGGTGCTCGGCCAGGTCCAGTGGCTTCTCCAGGCCCTCGCCGTCGTCGCGCACCAGGATCAGGCACTCGTCGTCCTGGTCGTCGGCCTCGATCGTGATCTGGCCCTTGCCTAGCCGCGGTTCGATCCCATGCTTCACCGCGTTCTCGACCAGGGGCTGCACCAGAAGAGCGGGGACCACGGTGCTGAGCACCTCCGGGTCGATGTGGTAACGGACGGTCAGCCGGTCGCCGAAGCGGGCCTGCTCGAACTTCAGGTACTGGTTGACGTAGACCAGTTCGTCGGCCAGCGTCGTGAACTCGCTGCTGGGGCCCCGGAAGGCTCGCCGGCTGAAGTCGGCGAACTCGGTGAGCAGATCTCTCGCCCGCTCGGGGTCGGTTCGCACGAAGCTGGTGATGGTGGTGAGGGTGTTGTAGATGAAGTGCGGCGAGATCTGGGCGCGCAGCGCCCGCAACTCAGACCGGACCAACGCCGCCTGCTGCTGGTCGGCCCGCTGTAACCGGAGCTGGGTCGCCAAGAGGTCGGCGAGGTCGGTGGCCACGCTGAGCTGGGCGGGACTGGGTTCCGCGGAGTGGTAGGTGACCAGAGCCGCGACCGGCTGCTCGTCGACGGTGAGGGGCGCCACCACCGCCACTCGCAGCGGGCAGGGCGAGGTGGGCTCCTGGGTATGGAGCCGCACCAGCCGGGTCCGGCCCGACGCGAGCGCCGCCTGAACCGCTTCCGACTCCTCCGCGACGTGGCGGGCGTGATGGTCGGCCCGGCTGCCCGGAGCCGCCTGGAATCCGAGGAGATTGCGGGTGTCGTATAGCGAAGCCGCCGGCCCGCCTGACTGCGGGACCAGCGAGCGGAGCACCTTGAGGGCGGTCCTCGTGGTCAGGCCCTGGCGCAGGGTCGAGACGGCCGAGGTGGCGAACGCCAGGGTCCGCAGGGTGGCCCTCTCCTCGACGGTCTTGAAGACGAGGTGGCGCCGCCGCAAGAGCAGGAACACGCTGGCTGCCGCCAGCGTGGTCAGGCCTGCCTCCACCAGGACCACCGCCAGCCACGACATGGGCGGAATCATCCGCCGAAGGATCCCCAGTTGCAACTCCTCGACCGCTCGGGCCCGGAACTCTGCCGCTCAACCGGCCAATCCGTGCCGTTCGTCGTGACCGGCTCGCCCTCGGCTGAATAGGCCACTACCCTGCTGCCAAGAGGGGGCTGCGGGCGAGCGCTCCGCATGGGTCTTGTCGTGTGCCCGCCGCAGTCTGGGGCCTGATTGGAAGCTAGGAGGGAGATATGACCGTAGACGCCCAGAGGATCGATGCTCTCCAGGAAGAGGGCAGAACGTTCCCGCCTCCCCCGGAGTTCTCGGCTCACGCCAACGCCCAGCCCGAGATCTACGACCGCAGTTTTGATGACTTCTGGACTGAGGAGGCGCGTCAGCGGGTCACCTGGTCCAAGCCCTTCGACAAGCTTTACGAGTGGAATCCGCCCTATGCCGAGTGGTACCTGGGTGGCCAGCTGAACGTCTGCTACAACTGCGTCGATCGGCACGTCGACTCCGGCCTCGGCTCCAAGGTGGCCTACTACTGGGAAGGTGAGCCGGCCGACGAGAAGCGGACGGTCACCTACTCCGAGCTGCAGCGCGACGTGGTCCGCTTCGCCAACGGGCTGAGGAAGCTGGGGGTGAAGAAGGGCACCCCGATCGGGATCTACATGGGCATGTGCATGGACCTGCCGGTGGCCATGCTGGCCTGCACCCGTATCGGCGCCCCGTTCACGGTCGTCTTCGGTGGCTTCAGCGCCGAGGCGCTGTCGGGGCGGTTGAACGACATGGAGTGCGAGATACTCATCACCCAGGATGAGGGCTGGCGCAAGGGTGGCAAGGTGCCGCTCAAGGTCAACTCCGACGACGCGGTCAAGCTGACCCCCTCGATCAAGCGAATCGTGGTTTCCCGGCGCACCGGGGGCAACGTCAACATGGAGGCGGGTCGCGACGTCTACGTCGACGAGATGATCAAGGATGAGAGCGACGACCCGGCGAGCTGTCCCTGCGAGCCGATGGACTCCGAGGACCTGCTCTACCTGCTCTACACCAGCGGCACCACCGCCAAGCCCAAGGGGATCGTCCACACCACCGCCGGATACCTGGTGGGAGTGGCCACCACTCACTACTACATCTTTGACATCAAGCCGGAGTCGGTCTTCTGGTGCGCCGCCGACATCGGTTGGGTCACCGGCCACAGCTACATCCTCTTCGGTCCGCTGACCAACGCCACCACCAGCGTGATCTACGAAGGGGTTCCCAACTTCCCCACCGAGGAGAGGTGGTGGGAGATCATCGAGCGCTACAAGGTCGACATCCTCTACACCGCGCCCACCACCATCCGCACCCACATGAAGTGGGGGCCCCAGCACGCCCAGAAGCACGATCTGACCAGCCTGCGGCTGCTCGGAACCGTTGGCGAGCCGATCAACCCGGAGGCCTGGCTCTGGTACCGGGAGAACATCGGGCTGGGTCAGACCCCTGTGGTTGACACCTGGTGGCAGACTGAGACCGGCATGATCCTGATCTCGCCGCTGCCCGGGATCACAACCTTGAAGCCGGGATCGGCGACCAAGCCCTTCCCCACCGTCGACGCTGCCATCTACGACGAGCAGGGCCACGAGGTGCCACCGGGGCAGGGCGGTTACCTGGTTATCCGCAAGCCGTGGCCGGCCATGCTGCGCGGCATCTACAAGGATCCCAAGCGATACCAAGAAACCTACTGGAGTCGGTTCAAGGACACCTACTTGGTCGGCGACGGCGCTCGCAAGGACGCCGACGGTGACTACTGGCTGATGGGCCGGATCGACGACGTGATGAACATCTCCGCCCACCGCATCTCCACCACCGAGGTGGAGAGCGCCCTCGTTGACCATCCCTCGGTCGCCCAGGCGGCGGTCTGCGCGCGCAACGATGCCCAGACCGGACAGGCNNCTTTTCACGCCGGAGCTCCCGATGACCCGCTCCGGGAAGATCATGCGTCGCTTGCTGCGTGACGTAGCGGAGAACCGTCCCCTCGGCGACGTCACCACCCTGGCGGATCCGGCGGTGGTTGAAGAATTGCGGAGCCGGGCAGTTACAGAGGAGGGAAAGGAGAACTAGCAAGTACTCGGCAGCTCTCTGACCGACTCATGCAATTTAAGCAATTTCAAGGAGGAGTGACAACAAGTCATGGCTAATAACAATCCCGGAGCGCCCCAGGCGGTCATGCACACCGCCGAGGTTCCCAACGCGATCGCCGATCCGGCGCCGCTAGGGCTGGCCGCATTCGGCACCACAACGCTGATGCTGTCGTTCATCAACGCCGGCATCATTGCCGCCGCAGGCACCGGCGCGGTGCTGGGCATGGCCGCCGCGTTCGGAGGTACGGCTCAGTTCGTGGCGGGCATGTGGGCCTTCAGGCGGGGCAACACCTTCGCCGCCACCGCCTTCTCCTCGTTCGGCGCCTTCTGGTGGAGCTACTACCTGATTGTGGTGGTGTTCGCCAAGGGCTTGGGCACGGCGGCGGGCCCAATCCTTGGTCTCTACCTGTGCACCTGGGGTATCTTTACCCTCTATATGTTCATCGCCTCGCTGCACGGCACCCGGGCCGTGCAGATGGTCTTCCTGCTTCTGTTCATCACCTTCTTCCTCTTGGGGTTCGGGGCGTGGAACTGGTTCGGCGCGGGCACCACACTCACCCACATCGGTGGTTATGTCGGGATCTTGACCGCCATCGCAGCGCTGTACACGTCATTCGCAGACGTGCTCAATGCCACGGCGCGGCGAGTGATCCTTCCGACCAACTAGGTCGCAAGCAGGCAGTCGCAGGGCCCGGGCCCATTAGGGCCCGGGCCCTTTTTTGCTCGGACTCAGGGATCACCCGGAAGACCAGGCGCCACGACCGGCGGGCGGGTGGCCAGAGGGTGCCCGTCCACTCCTCGCCAGAGCGGCACGAGCAGCGCGGCCGCGACCCACATGGCGATCGCCGTGGCGATGAAGGGGAGGGCAATGCCGACGCCGAACAAGGAGCCGGCCGCCATGGCTGCGATGGCGGCGGCCGCGACCTGCGCTGACCCGTAGAGACCCTGCGCCCGGCCCATCTGGCTCGGGTGAACCCGCCGCGAGAGCATGGCCAGCCGGGCGGGGGCGCCGGTGACGGTGAAGATCCCCTCGAAGACCCCGAGGCCGATCAGCCAGGCGGGGTTGGGCAGGAAGGGATAGACGATCGCGAAGCAGCCGGCCGCGAAGGAGCTGATCCCAATCAGCCACCGGTTGTCCACGTGATCCGCCAGCCATCCCGCCGGCCATGAACCGATCGTGAAAGGCAGCGCGAAGAGGGTGAAGGAGAGGCCAATCTCCAGATCGGTGGCGTGGCGGACATGCATCAGCAGGCTCCAGACCGTGTCGTACATCCCGATCAGCAGGCCAATCGCTATCGAGGCGATGGTCACCCCCACGATGATCGGATCGCGCCAGAGCGCGATGGGAGCGCGCTCGGTCTCAGCTTCCGAGACGGCCGGTGACCCCGAAGGAAGCGTGACGAGAATCACCGTCGCCACCACCAGGGCCATGAACGCCGACCCTAGGAAGGTCGCCGCCAACGACACTTGGAACAAAGACGCCCCGATCAGAGGGCCGACGATCGTCCCGCCCATGCTGGCACCCGTCAAAGCGCCGTAGGCTCGACCCCTTCGCTCGGTGGGGACGAAGTCGGCCACCGCCGCAAGGGCGAGCACGGTGGCGGCCCCGGCGGCAGCGCCCTGGATGGCCCGAAGGATGATGAACCACACTGGGGAGGGCGAGAACGCGAAGGCCGCGGTGGCCGCCGCGTAGATCAGCTGCGAGATCACAATGGGCCCCTTGCGACCGACGCGGTCCGAGAGCTTGCCCACCGGGTACCGAACGGCTAGCCCGGCGGCCCAGAAGACGGCCGTGACCAGCCCGACCTCCGCGTACGACGCCCCCGCATGGCGCACGAACAGGGGCAGGATGGGCAGGATCATGGTGGCCCCGAGGGCGTCGGCGGCCGTGGCTCCGATCAGTCCCCAGAGGGCCAGACGGGCACGGCGTGGATCGATTGCCTGGGAGCTCAAGCTGACACCCGAAAAGGGTCCATTGGTGAAGGCTCGGG
>PKXE01000076.1 GCA_003132265.1 Candidatus Dormiibacterota bacterium
AGGAAGCAGCGGGGCCCGACGAGCGGCGCATCAGCTCGAACGAGCTGGGGGCCCGGCATTTTCTTCGTCCTTTCGTTGGGAGGGCTAGCGGCCGGAGGATCACTGCACCTCTTGGGCGTCGCGGTCGCGGGAGACGTGATCTGGCGCGCCACGATCGCCTGTGGGCTGGCGCTCTCGCTGTGGTGGTCGGTTCAAGCGGTGCGTCAGGGCCGACTGGGGGTGGACGTCTTGGCCAGCCTGGCCTTGGCCGGCACCCTCGTAGTGGGCGAGCTGCTGGCCGGCGGAGTGGTGACCGTGATGCTGGCCAGCGGCCGGGCCCTCGAGGCTTCCGCCAATCGGCGAGCCCGCCGCAGCCTGTCTGCCCTGGTCGAGCGAGCGCCCCAGGTAGTTCACCGGCGCGCAGGAAGTGGCCTGCATGACATCGGGCTAGCCGAGGTCGCGGTCGGTGACCTGCTCGCCGTCCTGCCAGGGGAGGTCCTGCCCACCGATGGCGTGGTCGCCCAGGGGCCCGCGATCGTCGATGAGTCCGCTCTGACCGGTGAGGCCCTCCCCGTCGAGCGGAGCACTGGGGTAGCGGTCCGCAGCGGCACGCTCAACGCCGGTGGTCCGTTCGAGCTCCGGGCCACGACCACCGCCGAGCAGAGCACCTACGCCGCGATCGTTCGCCTGGTCGATCAGGCCGACGCGGAGAGCGCCCCGCTCGTCCGGTCGGCCGACCGGTATGCGCTGTGGTTCCTTCTTGCCAGCCTCGGCATAGGTGGTGCCGCCTGGGCCATTTCGGGAGAGCTGAGCAGAGCGGTGGCCGTCCTCGTTGTGGCCACCCCGTGCCCGCTCATCCTGGCGGCTCCGGTGGCCGTCGTGGCCGGCCTGTCTCAGGCGGCACGCCGGGGGGTAATCGTGAAGGGTGGGCGCGTCCTGGAGGCCCTGGGGAGGGCGAAGGTCCTCTTACTCGACAAGACCGGGACGATTACTGTGGGCTCCCCGACCGTCGCCGAGATCGTTCCCTTGGGAGACTGGAACGGCGAGGAGGTGCTGCGCCTCGCGGCGTCGCTCGACCAGGTCTCTCCCCACGTGCTCGCCGCCTCCTTGGTTACTGCGGCCCGATCCCGGGGCCTCGGCCTCAGCCTGCCCGGGGGGACGGAAGAGGTCCTCGGCCAGGGGCTGCGAGGTCGAGTCGAGGGCCACACCGTGGCCGTAGGCAAGGCCAGCTGGGTGACCGAGGGCACCACCTCGTGGGCTCGTACGATCCGGCAGCGAGCGGACCGAAAGGGGCGGATGGCGGTGTTCGTCGGTGTCGATGGGCATCCTGCCGGAGCCGTCCTTCTGGAGGATCCGATCCGACCGGATGCGGCCCGCATGTTGCGTAGGCTGCGCGCTGCCGGGGTCGACCGAGTGGTCATGGTGACCGGGGACCGCGCGGAGACGGCCGCCGCCATCGGTGCCGCCCTCGATTTGGACGAGGTGCTGGCGGAGCGCACCCCCGCCGAGAAGGTGGACGCTGTTCGCCTGGCCCGGCGTCTCGGACCTACGATCATGGTGGGCGACGGGATCAACGATGCCCCGGCCCTGGCTCTGGCCGACGTTGGCGTGGCGATCGGGAGCCGGGCCACGGCTGCCGCCGANNGTCCGGCCGCATCGCCAGACAGAGCATGGTGGTGGGTATCGCGCTCTCGCTGGGGGCCATGGTGCCCGCCGCCCTGGGGCTGCTACCGGCCACCTTCGGGGCACTGGCCCAGGAGGCCATCGACGTGGTTGCCATCCTCAACGCGCTACGGGCCATGCGCCCTCCTCCCGGCCAGGTCGCGCTCAACGCACGAGCCAACGAGCTGGCGCGAGGGTTCCGGGACCAGCACACCGCCCTGAGGCCCGGGATCGACTGGCTGCGTGGGGCTGCCGATGGTCTTGGGTCGCTTCCGATCGGCGAGGCCATGGCGCTCGTCCGAGCCTCCTACGGGTTTTTGGTAGGGGAGCTGGCACCTCACGAGCAGGCCGAGGATCGAGAGTTGTACCCGGCCCTGGATCGGTCCCTGGGCGGGGCAGACCCGACGGCGACCATGAGCCGGTCCCACGTCGAGATCGCCCACCTCACCGGGACTGTGGGTCGTCTCCTCGCCGAAATCGCAGACGGCGGGGCCTCCGAGGATGAGGTCCGCGAGCTGCGTCGGACCCTGTACGGGTTGGAAGCCGTGCTCCGTCTCCACTTCGCCCAGGAGGACGAGGCCTACTTCTCCCTGATCGAGGAGGAGAGGAGACCGAACCCGGCCAACGGGGGCCACGTCCCGGAGAGGCCGGGAGCGGGACGAAATCCTAGTACCCTACCTCAAGGATTCGCCGACAAAAGCGAGTGAAATNNCCCCAACCGCACCAGAGGCTCCTAGTCCGCCAGGACCATTCGCACTTCCCGAGCGATCTCTAGGTCCTCTCTGGCAAGGACGACGAGGGTTTTGACTGGACTCTGCTGGCTACCGATCTCGCGATCTCCGGCCCCTTGGTCGTTCCGGCCCTCATCGAGCTGCACGCCCAGAAACCCCAGGCCGGCGGCGGCGCGCTCCCGGACGATGGNNCGAGCGCCAGCAGAGCGTCGGCTTCCCCCGCTTGGGCATGTTCGACCACCGTCTGCATGGCGGCGGTGCCCGCTAGCCCCAACAGTCCAGACCGATGCTCGAGGGTGGCTGCGAGCTCCAACGGTGGCGTCCCGGCGTGCGTCGCGAGCCAGAGCACAAGACCGGGATCAACGCTCCCGGACCGAGTCGCCATGACCAGGCCCTCCAGGGGAGTGAAACCCATTGTGGTGTCCACCGATATGCCGCCCTCCACGGCGGCGAGGGAAGCTCCGGCGCCGAGGTGACAGGTCACCATGCGGAGGTCCTCCACACGACGGCCCAGCAACTCGGCGGCCCGCCGGGAGGCGTAGGCGTGCGATAGCCCATGGAAGCCGTACCGCCTGAGGTTCCAGCGCTTTCGCCACTCGAGAGGCAGGGCGTAGGTCGAGGCCGCGGCCGGCATGCCGGAGTGGAACGCCGTATCGAAGCAGGCCACCGCCGGAACGCCCGGCAGGATTTGATTCACGGCATCCAACGCGGCCAGCGACTTCGGCTGGTGGAGGGGCGCCAGGTCGGTGAGGGCTCGGAGGCGGGCGACGACATCTGCGCCGATGAGAACAGGGCCCACAAACTCGGTACCGCCATGGACGATGCGGTGGCCGACAGCATCAATCGCCCCGAAACCCTCGACCGACCGAGCAGTGCCAGCCTCGTCGGCCTGGCCCTGCGGCGCAGGAAGATCAGCAGCGGCGGTTACCCGATCTTCGTCGTCCAGGACTCGAAGCTTCAGGCTAGTCGATCCGGCGTTGACGACCAGTATCCGCATGGCGCTAGTAGGGCCAGGTCCAGCCGCTGATCTCCGGATCATCCTCGCCGGTCGCGCGCGTGTAGGCGCGAGCAAGCAAACGCCGGTCGCTCATCTGCTGCCGAACGTGCCCGGCCCCGGACGCCAGACCGGGCACCCGGTCGATCACGTCCATCACCAGGTGGAAACGATCCAGGTCATTCAGCATGACCATGTCAAATGGCGTGGTGGTGGTGCCCTCCTCCTTGTACCCGCGGACGTGGAGGTTGGCGTGATTCGTCCGCCGGTAGGTCAGCCGGTGGATGAGCGCCGGATAGCCGTGGTAGGCGAACACCACCGGGCGACTGACCGTGAAGAGCGCGTCGAACTCTGAGTCCGACATGCCATGAGGGTGCTCACTCGATGGCTGGAGGCGCATGAGGTCGACCACATTGATCACCCGCACCGTGACATCGGGTAGATGCTGTCGAATCAGATCGACGGCGGCGAGAGTCTCGAGGGTGGGAATGTCTCCGCAACAGGCCATGACCACATCGGGTTCCTTGTCCTGGTCGTCGCTCGCCCACTCCCAGATACCGCAGCCCCTGGTGCAGTGAACAATGGCCTCGCCCACCGACAGGTAGTTCAGCGCGAGCTGCTTACCCGCCACGATGACGTTCACGTAGTCTCGGCTCCGTAGGCAATGGTCGGCCACCGAGAGCAGGCAGTTGGCGTCGGGCGGCAGGTAGACCCGGATGACCTCCGCCTTCTTGTTCACCACGTGGTCGATGAATCCTGGATCCTGGTGGGAGAACCCGTTGTTGTCCTGGCGCCACACGTGAGACGACAGCAGATAGTTGAGCGACGCGATGGGACGTCGCCAAGGAACGCCATGCGTGACCTTGAGCCACTTGGCGTGCTGGTTGAACATCGAGTCCACGATGTGGATGAAGGCCTCGTAGCAGTTGAATAGCCCGTGGCGCCCGGTGAGGAGGTAGCCCTCCAGCCACCCTTGACAAAGGTGTTCCGAAAGCACCTCCATCACGCGGCCATCGGCGGCGAGGTGGTCGTCGGTGGGCAGGATTTCGCCGGTAAAGGTCCGGTTGGTAGCCTCGAAAACGGCGTCGAGGCGGTTGGAGGCCGTCTCGTCGGGGCCGAACAGCCGGAAGGTCTCGGGGTTCCGCCCGATGATGTCCCGCAGGAATTTCCCCAGGACCCGGGTGGCCTCGCTGGACGTCGTACCGGGTTTCGGAACCTCCACCGCATAGTCACGGAAGTCGGGGAGCGAGAGATCCCGCAGGAGCAGGCCCCCATTCGTATGGGGATTGGCACTCATCCGCCGGTAGCTCTTCGGGGATAGGGCGGCCAGCTCCTCCACCAGGGCGCCGCGCTCGTCGAACAGCTCCTCTGGGTGATAGCTTCGCATCCACGAATCGAGCTGTCGCAGATGCGCCGGATTAGTCCGAACCTCGGCCAGCGGAACCTGGTGGGCCCGGAAGGTCCCCTCGACCGGGAGGCCGTCGACCTCCTTCGGACCGGTCCACCCCTTGGGTGTCCGCAGGACGATCGCGGGCCACCGGGGGCGCGCCGCACCGCCGGGCTTTCGCGCAGTCTGCCGAATCTCGTCGATCTCCTGGACCACCTGATCTAAAGTGGCCGCCAGCTGCTGGTGGACGGCCGCTGGGTCGTCACCTTCCACCTCATATACGTGGTGGCCGTAGCCCTCGAGCAGCGCCCGGAGTTCGGGGCGGGGAATCCGGGCCAGCACGGTCGGATTCGCGATCTTGTACCCGTTGAGGTGGAGGATCGGCAGCACCGTCCCATCGCGAGTNNGCCAGGAGGTCGGGGTTGTCGAATGCGGCGCCGTACGCGTGAGCCAGGGAGTACCCCAGTTCGCCACCCTCGTTGATCGACCCTGGGGTCTCCGGGGCGACGTGGCTGGGAATCCCCCCGGGGAACGAGAACTGGCGGAACAGCCTTCGCATCCCGTCGAGATCCCGGGTGATGTTGGGGTAGACCTCCGAGTACGTCCCCTCGAGGTAGGTGTTGGCCACCAGGCCCGGACCACCGTGACCCGGGCCGGTGACGTAGATCGCGTTCAGGTCCCAATTTCGGATTACCCGATTCATGTGCGCGTAGACCAGGTTTAGACCAGGCGTTGTTCCCCAGTGCCCGAGGAGGCGGGGCTTGATGTGCTCGGGCTTGAGTGGCTCACGGAGCAGCGGGTTGTCCAAGAGGTAGATCTGGCCAACCGATAGGTAGTTGGCGGCCCGCCAGTAGGCATCTATCAGGCGCAGCTCGTCATCAGTCAGCGGTCCCCGCTTCGCGGGATCGACCGCCTGGTCGCCGCCGTCCAGCTGACTGGACTGGTCGCTCTTCACGATCCCAACTTTCCCACATTCCGGAAGGGGGGATGGCTCGACAGCGCCTTGTTCAGGCTCCACCGGAAGGCTCGCCGCTGGATTCTCCGGTCCCGATCCGGCGGGCGCGCCGCGAGGGGGTGAGAGTGACGACGAGGACGGAAGAAGCGCTGCTTGATCAGTTCGGCGAGGGTCAGGTAGGCGATCACCATGAGCACCAGGGCGAAGTAGAAAAGGGGAGAGAGATGCCCAAAACCGAGCAGGTGGGCGAACGGGGAGACGGGTAAGAGCGCCCCGATCGTCACCGTCGTCAGGCTGGCGATCAGCAGGGGGCGGCTGGGTCGACTTCGGAAGAATGGCGTCCGGCGGGTCCGGATCACGAAGATAACCAGCGTCTGGGTGCAGATGGACTCCACGAACCAGCCCGAGCGGAACGAGCCTGCGCCCGCGTGGAACACCCAGAGCATTAGGGCGAAGGTGACGAAGTCGAATGCGGAGCTCGCCGGACCGAACACCAGCATGAACCGCTCGATGAACCGAATATCCCAGTGCGACGGGCGCTCCAGCATCTCCTCGTCCACGTTGTCGGTGGGGATCGTCATCTCCCCGCCGTCGTACAGGAGGTTGTTCAGGAGGATTTGGGAAGGCAGCATCGGCAGGAACTTCAGGAAGGCTGAGGCGGCGGCGGCGGAGAACATATTCCCGAAGTTCGAGGACGTGCCCATGAGCACGTACTTGATGGTGTTCGAGAAGATCCGTCGGCCCTCGACCACACCGTTCGCCAGCACCCCGAGATCCTTCTCCAGCAGCACCACGTCCGCGGCGTCCTTGGCTACGTCCACCGCCGACTCCACCGAGATCCCGACGTCAGCCACGTGAAGAGCTAGCGCATCGTTCACCCCGTCCCCGAGGAATCCGATGTCGTGGGCCGTCACTCGCTGAGCCCGAATGATCCGCGCCTTCTGCTCTGGGCTCACTCGAGCGAAGATGGTGACCCGGCCCAGCGAATCAGCCAGCGCACGGTCGTCCAGCCGCTCGATCTCTGGCCCTGTGAGCGTACCCACCGACCGCAGCCCGATGCTCTCGCACACCTTCTCGGCGACCTTCGGGTTATCGCCGGTCACGACCTTCACCTCGATCCCCAAGCGGGCCAGGCGGGCCAGCGATTCCTTGGCGCTGACCTTGGGCGGGTCCAGGAAGAGCAGGAATCCAGCTAGTTCCAGCTCCCTCTCGTCGTCTGGGCCGAGGCGCTCGAGGCTGGGTGCCGAGCGGGTGGCGACGGCGACGACCCGGCTGCCGGCGGCAAACTCGGTATCGAGGAATGCCACCGCTTCCGCAGCGACTCCGGTGCAGCGCTCGAGCACGCTCTCCGGCGCCCCCTTGGTCACCACCAACCGACCTCGGTCTCCGGTCTCCACGAGTACTGTGGTCATGCGCCGATCGTGATCGAACGGAAGCATGGCGAGGCGGCGAGTAGCGCTCAAGGGCAGGCGGTCCGTTCCAGGTGCGTCCCACAGGGCGCGGTCCAGCTGATTGCCACCGAGGGGGCCCCCCGGCGCGGGAGTCGCCTCGTTGCACAGGAGGCCGAGGAAGAGCACGTCGTCGGAAGGCCCGCCGGTTGGGGCCGTCGCCCGCTGGAACACGATGCGGCCCGCGGTGAGCGTACCGGTCTTATCGGTGAACAGGACCTCGACGTTCCCGAGGTCCTCGATACCGACCAGGCGCTTCACCAAGACCTTCTGGCGGGCAAGGCGTCTCGAGCCGGTGGCGAGGCTGGTGGTGACCACGGCGGGAAGGAGCTGCGGGGTGATGCCGACCGCTATGGCAAGGGAAAACAACAACGCGTCGAGAATGGGATGGCGAACTATGAGGTTCACCACGAAGATCGAAACCGTCAGCCCCGCCGCGATCTTGGCGAGGAGTCCGGAGAACTGCCGGAGGCCGAGCTGGAAGGCGGTCTCGGGTTGGTGCTCGCCGAGGCCAAGGGCAATCCTCCCGAACTCCGAGAGGCCTCCCGTGGCCACCACCACCCCGCGGCCACTTCCCTCCTGGACTGTGGTGCCCATGAACGCACAGGACGCTTGATCGGCCGTGGCCAGGCCCGGAGCCACCGGATCCGGGGACTTCACCACCGGTTCAGCCTCCCCGGTGAGCACCGCCTCGTCGCACTCCAGGTTCGTGGCTTCGAGGATGCGCAGGTCCGCGGGGACGATCATCCCGAGTTCCAGCCGAACGACGTCGCCAGGCACCAGCTCCGTGACGTCAACGTCCTTCCACTCCGCGTCTCGCAGGGTGAGGGCATCGTGGCGGATCTCTTCGTGCAACGCTTCGACGGCCCGTTCGGCCTGATACTCGTTGACGAACCCGAGCCCGACGCTGAGCGCGAGGATCGCTCCGATAATCACTGCGTCGGTGCGCTCTCCCAAGATCCCGGAGACGCCCGCGGTTACGAGCAGGAGGAGCAGGAGCGGACTGCGGAACTGACGGGTCAGCACGGCCCACGCCCGGGCATGGTGGCTCCGGATAGCGTTCGGGCCCACCTCGGCGAGCCGTCGAGCGGCCTCCGGCGAGGCCAACCCGTCCGAGGTGCTCGAGAGTTGCTCTAGGACCGCGTCGACCGCCAGCGAGGCCGACTCCACGCACGCAGTATCGTTCACCGGCCGGGTTGGGTGAGAGGGAGGAGCGGAGCCAGACGCCTTCGGAGGCGGGCCCCGAACGCACCAGAGTAGTGCCGCCGCCAATTCCCTGCGCTAGTCGGTGACAGCCCGAGACCAGCCGTGGCGACTAGTGCGGGACTAACCTCCGGAGAGCAACTTGTTGGCCTGCGCGGCGGCAGTCCATCCCGCGGTTCCCGGGCGCTTGGAACGACTGCAAATACCCTTGCACCGGGTGAAAACGCGCGAGTGGATCCTGGCCATGGCTAAGTGGTAAGCCATTGCGGTAACTGCGCGTGAGCGGGGTTCGTCTCCCGCTTCCGGGACGTCCGGTACGCGTTCGGCAGTCACGGCGCGAGTTCGCGGGCCGGGGCCAGCACCAGCATCAGATGACGCCTTCGGCGCCTCTCGACGTCGCCGAAGGCTGGCGTGTCCAGGCCGACGTAGTCGCCCAACTCCCGGCCCCAGCGATCCCGGTAGGCGCCGAGTCGCCGGTCGAAGCTGGCGGCCCATTCCCGGGGCGCGGTGCGCTGACGGTGACGGGCGTCATCATTCGCAGCCTTGCGAAGATACAGATCCCAGACTTCGAGTGCATCAACGTGGCCGCTCGCCAGAAGCTCATGGAGGTCGCGGCGCTGAAGACGCTCGGCGATGCAGCGCAACTTCTCGGCGTCGACCTCGTCCAACGTGTAGCCTTCGATGCCAGCACGATCGGGCAGGTCCGGCCACCGTGCTTGCAGGCGGTCCGAGCGTGCATCGCCACCAGCTTGGTGTCAGAGATGTCGAGCTTCAGGGTGCGGGGCTGGGACCTGAGCCGGCCGACGTACGCCACCCACGCGGTGTCCCCCTCGTCCACGGAGACCTCAAGAATCGGTAGCTCCAACCGCTCCCGACACGCGGCGCTCGCCGACACAACGATGGTGATGGCCTTCGCCGGTCAAAGCCCGTCGATCGCAGAGAAGTCGAGGTCGGCAGCGTAGCGGTACGCGGTGACGTAGCAGAGGCGGAGGAGCGTCCCGCCCTTGAAGATGAGGCGCGGGTCGCCGATAGTGCCGAGCGAGTGGAGATCGTAGCCCGCCCAATTCGAGGTCTCACCAGCTCCGACCAACACAA
>PKXE01000214.1:0-15924 GCA_003132265.1 Candidatus Dormiibacterota bacterium
CGAAGTTGCGATTGCCGGAGAGCACCGCGGCGACCGCGAGGTGATTCGCGGCGATGGCAGCCGACACCTCCGGGAGAAGTGGGCCCGAGTTGCCGATGCACGTGGTGCACCCGTAGCCCACCAGGTCAAACCCCAGCTCGGCCAGGGGCCGGTCCAACCCTGCGCGCTGGAGATACTGGACCACCACCCGTGATCCTGGCGCCAGGGAGGTCTTCACCCACGGCCGGGACCGGAGGCCGAGCTGGACCGCGTTCCTGGCCAGCAGCCCAGCCGCCACCATGACGTCGGGATTCGAGGTGTTGGTGCAGCTGGTGATCGCGGCGATCACCACATGGCCGTCGTCGATGTCAACGCGAGCCCCGGCCAAATCCACTGAAATCGGCCGCGGCCTGCGTTCCAGGTTCGCGGTCGGGACCGCCGCAGCAGCAGGCTCGTGGAGCAGAGGGTCCGGATCACCGTCGCCTCCCAGGCCCGCCATGGTGGCCGGCGGGTCGCTGGCAGGGAACGAGTCGGCAGAGGCCTGCTCGCAGCTGCCATCTCTGGGGCTGGGTGGCTGCCACGACTGGTGCTCTGCCGGCACCGCCACGGCGGATGGCTCCAGCGCGCCCAGAGTCCGGCGAAATGACTTGCGCACCAGCGCAAGGGGGACTCGGTCCTGGGGTCGTGAGGGCCCGGCCAGGCATGCCTCCACGGTCCCCAGATCCAATGTGATCAGCTCCGAGAATCGGAGGTCGGGGTCGCCGGGCGAATGGAACAGGCCCTGCTCCTTGGCGTAGGCCTCGACCAGAGCGACCTGCGCCTCCGGCCGTCCCGTCATCCGCAGGTAGTCGAGCGTGACTTGGTCGATGGGGCTGATCGCGCATGTTGCGCCGTACTCCGGCGCCATGTTGCCCAGGGTGGCCCGGTGCTCAGCCCGCAGCCCCGTCAGTCCCGGCCCGGTGAACTCCACAAACTTGCCCACCACGCCGTGGTGGCGCAGTACCTCCGCCATGGTCAGCACCAGGTCGGTGGCCGTGACCATCGGCGACAAGGACCCGACCAGCCGGACGCCGACCACCGCCGGCAAGGGCACTGACAGCGGCTGGCCCAGCATCGCGGCCTCTGCCTCGATGCCGCCAACTCCCCAACCGAGCACGCCGATGCCGTTGACCATCGGCGTGTGCGAGTCGGTCCCCACCAGGGTGTCCGGGAAAGCCTCCCCTATGTCTGTCACGGACACCACGCGCGCCAGATGTTCCAGGTTGATTTGGTGGCAGATACCGGTGTCAGGTGGCACCACCGCGAAACGTTGGAAGCCCTGCTGCGCCCAGCGCAGCAAGCGATAGCGCTCGGCGTTCCGAGCAAACTCCAGCTGCCGGTTGGACTCGAAGGCGTCAGCCGTGCCGGCCACGTCCGCGATCACCGAGTGATCGATGATGAGCTCCACGGGAATTCTTGGATTGACGCGCGTCCCATCGCCACCCAGCTCCGTGACCGCGTCCCTGAGTGCGATCAGATCCACCACTGCCGGGACACCGGTGAAGTCCTGCATCAGCACTCGCTCCGGCCTGAAGGGGAGTTCCCTGGGCACGTCAGAGCCGACCGGCCATTTCGCCAAGGCCTCAATATCGGCGGCGGTCACGGTCCGGCCATCCTCGTGCCGCAGGAGGTTCTCGAGCAGGATCTTGATGCAGTAGGGCAGCTGGCTGATGTCCCCGACACCTTCCAGGGCCGAGAGTCGGCGGATCTGGTAGGGCCGGTCTGCAACGGTCATCGTGGCCCTGGAGCCAAAGCTGTCATTCACCACTCGTTCCTCCTCCTCGTGCGTGGTTTCCGTCGTGGGCTGGGCCGGCACCGGATCGGCCGGCTGCCGGTGGCGACGGGTTTGGCTGACAGTCGTGGCGCGCCGGCTGAGAAGTGCCAGCACCTACCGCCTGTGAGCCCAGCCAACCTCCACCCCAAGGCTGCCGGAGCACCTGGCCAGTGGAGGTCGGGCGGAGTGGTGGCCTCGGCTCAGGGAAGGAGCCCGGGACAGCCAACGCCGTGAGCAGCTGGATCAGTCCCATGCGTGGCTTGGCTCCAAGCCGTCCAGAAGCAGATGGAAGTAAACCATCCCGGCAAATGGCTGCCAAGCTGCGGTCAGCCGCCGCACATCGTCATAGCCCGCGCTCGCGCTGAGCCCAAAGCGCCGCCGCAGAGAGTTGCGCGCCCCCACGTCGTCACCGGGCACGACCTGGCATCGGCCGAGTCCTCGGAGGAGGACGTACTCCGCACTCCACCTGCCGATGCCAGGCAGCTCACACAGCCGCTCCCGAGCCTCGTCGTCACCCAACCGGTCAAGCTCCATCGGGTCCAAGTCGCCCTTGAGCACGGCCGCGGCGCAGCCGGCCAGAGCTTGTGACTTTGCTCGGCTGAGTCCGAGTTCGCGCAGNNCCTCGGCGATGCGCTCTGGCGCGGGCGCGGCCCAGCCGGCACCGCTCAGGCTCGGGGGAGCGGCTGGGCCGAAACTGGCCGACAGCCGGTTGAGCAGGTGTATCCCCACCACCAGGCTCACCTGCTGGCAGACGACCGCGTTGACGAGGGCCTCGAAGAGAGTGGGAAAGCGCGGTGGCCGCAGGCCCCGGAAGCGGTCCGCCAAATCATTGATCCGGGCATCCCCCCGGTCCATCTGGTAGAAGCCCGCGAGGTCCGCGTCCAGCCCCAGGATCCGCTCGGGCGAGGACTGGACCCCGGCCACCGTCTCGTCCGCCACCTCCGCCCCTCCCCCTTGGACAGTCATCTCGAGCTCAGGGTCGGAGGCGCTCCCGCACTGGCGCACCCCGACTGCGACCGGGCCGGTGTCGAGGTCCAGTGTCCTTCGGTACCAGACACCATCGAACCGGTCCACCGCGTTGTGGGCCCGGCGCCGCAATGCCCACACGGTCAGATCCAGACGGAATGGAGGCCGGGGACTCAGCCGTAGCCGTCGGCAAGCGCCCCTCACGGCTGTCGGCCCCGATGCCACACCGGGGTTCCCAGGTCATCGACCCGACCTGCATCCGGCCCGGCGCCACACCCGCTGCGGTCACGACTCGTGGGTGTAGCTCCCCACCGGCGTGCGCAGTCCCACGGCAAACCGGTTCCAGCCATTGATGGCGACTATCGCCAGGGTCAGAGCCACCACCTCCGCCTCGGCGAACACCGCCTTGATCGCCTCGTAGACGGCATCGGGAGCACCCTCCTGGGGCAGCATCGTCAGCGCCTCGCACCAGGCCAGGGCCGCACGCTCGCGCGGGGAGTAACAGGGCGCTTCCTGCCAGGCCGCGACCAAGTGGAGGCGCTGTGGCTCCACTCCCAGCGCAGTCGCGTCCTTGCTGTGCATGTCCAGGCAGTACCCGCAACCGTTGAGCTGGGAGGCCCGCATCTTGACCAGCTCCAGCAGCGCCGGCTCCAGGGTGCTGGAATGCACCGCGGCCTCCAGGCCGATCATCGCCTTCATTGCCTCTGGGAACGTCGTCCGGTAGTCGATTCGCATGGGAAGCTCCTTTGATCAGTCAGGGCCGCAGGCGGTGCTGGTGGAAGCTGCCAGCGGGGCCGCCCCCGCCTGCCGAGAATCGGCTGCGGACAAGGTCACTCCGACACCGCGACCGGACACCCGGGGCGGTGGCCCTCCACTAGGACGCTGCCGCACTCAGGGCAGATCAGGTGCGCCCAGCAGGCGGGGTCACCCGCCGCGGTCTCCTCGTCTGGCGCCGGTTGCCGGTCATCCTCCCGGCCGACGCCGGTCCCAGCGGGTGGTGGTTCGTACCTATCCAAGGACTTGTCCCTCGTGCCCGGGCCCTTCTCTCAGCCCCACCGATGCCATGCGGATGGGCTTCCCCGGCCTCTGAACGAATCGTTCCTCAGCCGTCATCTGGGCGCCGGCGCCGTCAGCCTTTGGCTCTTGCTCTGCACCGCGTCGAGGAGGGCGGCCCAGTCCGCGCTGAAGCGTCGAGCTCCATGGCTTTGCAGGGATTCCCCCAGAGCCTCGACATCCAACCCGTGTGCGCTCAGGGTGGCGATCAACCGCTCCGCCGAGGCATGGTCCGGTTGCAGGAGAGCGCCCACAGTCCCGTGCTTCCCGAAGCTGAGCAGGGTGGCCTCCGGCATGGTGTCAATGGTGTCGGGTGCGGCCAGAGAGGTCACGTAATAAGAATGCGGCAAATCGGGGTCCTTGGCCGAGGTGGAGGCCCACAGCAGGCGCTGCGGCCGGGCGCCCGCCGCGGCGAGGGCCCGCCAGCGGGCACTGGCCAGCAGGGCGCGATACGCGCTGTAGGCCTTCTGTGCCACCGCGATTCCCAGCCGGTTGTGCATCTCGGCCGGCAGCAGGGGATTGGCCGCTGCATCCCAGCGCGACACGAAAACGGATGCCACCGAGGGGATGGCGAGGCTGGAGTGCTCCTCGAGCCGCCGCTCCAGGGCTCGCATGTACGCCTCCGCCGCCTGAAGGTAGTGGGTCTCCGAGAAGAGCAAGGTCACGTTGACCCCGACACCGGCCGTCACCAACTGCTCGACCGCGGCCAGCCCGGGCGCGGTGCCGGGGACCTTCACCAGGAGGTTCGGCAGCTTCGCCTGCCCCCAAAGCCGCATGCCCCAGGCGACACTGTCCGCGGCCTTGAATGCGAGATCCGGCGGCACCTCCAAGGAGACATAGCCGTCCACCCCGTCGGTCGCCTTCCAGGCCGGATGGAAGATGTGCGCCGCAGCCGCCAGGTCCTCAAGTGCGGCGCCATAGACCAGGTCCTGCGGATCGCTGACCCCCTGCCCGACCAGGGTTCGGAGGGTGGCGTCGTAGTCCTTGCCGGCCGTCATCGCCTGGGCGAGGATGGTGGGATTGGAGGTGAGGCCAGAGAGGCCGAACTCTCGCACGTACCAGTTCAAAGCTCCGGTCGCCAAGAGCTTGCGGCTCAAATTGTCCAGCCACAGGGACTGACCAGCCTGCACCAGCTGCATCGGCCCGTTCGCCTCGGTGGTCGACGCGCTATCGGCGCCGCTCACGTCGGCCACCTACCCTGAACGCCCGGGCCCATCGCCACCGTCACCCGGCTCAGCCCGACCCTCTCCGTCCAGGATGCGCTTGACATCGGGATAAGCCGCGCTGAGACAGCACGGGCGCGAGTGATACCAGTGGCGCATCCCGGCGTCGATGATCACGCCATCTCGAACTGGCGACACCTCGGCCGGGATTCCGGCACTCTCACTCACGGACATTGCGACTCCTCCTTCACCCTTCACTGCAGCGGGTGCTCGAGCTTGGCCTCCGCCATGCCACCAGCCTCTTTCACGATCAGCCGAGGCTGACCGAAGGTGGCCGGCCCGCGCCGGACACTGCCGCTTCTGACGTCGAACCGGGACCCGTGCCAGGGACAGGTGACGACTGTGCCGTTCAACTCGCCAGCCTCCAGCGGGCCGCCCGCATGGGAGCAGACAGCACCCATCGCGTAGAGCTGCCCGCCGCGCCTGACCACCAGAACCGGCAGACCGCCGGCGTCGACGCGGCGCAGGGTTCCCTCGGGAAAGTCCCCGGAAGCTCCCAGTGACACGAAGTCCGCAGGCCCGCTGAGAAAGGCGCTCCGATTCACCATGGTCCCCATCGCGAAGGTGAGATGGCCACCCACGTACATCCCCGCCATCGCCACGATCAACCCTGCAGTCGAGATCCCCACCGCAAGCGGATGGAGTCCGAACCCAGCCCACCAGCGCAGACCCAGGGATGCCGCCATCAGCAAGACCGCCAGGGTCATGGTCAGACCATGGAGCATGTTGGCGCGGCGCTCGTGACCGTAGGTGTCCTGGGAGTCGGTCAACCCGCTGGCTATGGCCGGAAGGCTGGTCACCAACCCGATGGCAAGTGCGATGTCCCCCGCCTGGGGCCCGATCGCCGTGGTGAAGTGAGCCACATAGTCCATCACCACCCCGGCCGTCCAGGCTCCCAGGGGCAGGTCTGTCAGCGCCGGGTGGAGTGGGTGCCCCAGCCCTCTCGAGCCGTGCAGCAGATCGCGAAGCCCCGGGCCCAGAGGTCCAAGTGCGCGGTACGACCGCCGGACGGCTGCCTGGACGAAGTCACCGACCCCCTCCAGCCAGCCCTGGCGGCGAATTACTCTATCGATGAACGGCGCAGGCACAACCACACTCTCCACTTACCCCTGCTCTGGCCGCCAGAGGCGGGGCGTATGACCTGTTCACATCGTGTATATCAACTAATTGGGAGTATACTGCAGCCGTGGACGAAGTCAAGGGTCTGGAAAGGGCCGTGGCAGCACTGCAGGACCCCACCAGGCGGGCGATCCTGCTGGCGTTCTACCGCGAGCCGGCCGCCCGGACCGTGGCGGAGGTCGCCGAGACGGCAGGGGTGCACCGATCGGTCGTCTACACCCATTTGGAGAAGCTGCTGGCGCTGGGCTATCTAGTGAGCGGCCAGAGGCATGGGCGGCCCGGTAAGCCGGCCAAGACTTACCAGCTCTCCGGGGTTCCGTTGAGCTTCCAGCACCCCACCCGTGATTTCCTCACTCTCTCGAGGATTCTCGGGGCCACAGTGGCGGACCTAGGAGGCCGAGGGCTGGCCAGGGCCCGACAGAAGGCGGCCGCCGCCGGTCGAGCTCTGGCCGGTGCCGCTGCCGACCTGCCCGCTGCACTGGAGCCACTCGAACAGTTGGGTGACCACTACACGCTGGCGCCGGGGCAGAAGCTAATTGTGGACAGCTGCGCCTTCAGAGAGGCGTGCGCGCTGGAACCTTCAGTCGTGTCCACGATCCACGCCGGGCTGATCGAGGGACTTCTTGACGGGGCCGGATTCGTCCGCCAGGTGCGACCTCAGGCGTGCGACGCCCGTGGCTGTGTGTTCTCGATCGAGCCGACGAACCGCACGGAGGGGGCGGATGCCACTGCGGCCTGAACGTGAGATGAGCGATGCCCCGCTTGCGACTCGGACAGAGGCGCAGGTGCGCGCCGACTGGGAGAGCGCACGAATCCGGGACATCAGCTCTTCCCAGTGGGTCCGCTTCGAGGGTCACATGCGGGAGATTTTCCAAGCCATGGGCCTCCCCGCAGACCAACCGGGCACCAGCCGCACCGCAGCTCGATTTCTGGCCGCCATCTACGAGGCCACGAGCGGCTACGAGGGCGATGCCAAGTTGATGACCACGTTCCCCACCGAATGCCGCGGCGGGCCGGACTGCAGGATCGCTCAGATCGTCGAGGGCCCGATTCCCTTCTTCTCATTGTGCGAGCACCACTCACTGCCTTTCTTCGGGCATGCCTATGTCGGTTACATCGCGCACGAGCACCTGATCGGTCTCTCCAAGCTCACCAGGGTCGTCCGGATGTACGCCCGCCGCTTCACCGTCCAGGAGCGGATCGGGCAGGAGATCACCGATCTCTTGGAGTCGGCACTTCAGGCTCACGGCGTCGCTGTCTATCTGGAGGCCACTCACACCTGCACCCAGATGAGGGGAGTCCGAGAGCTGCAGTCCAGCACTCGGACCACATTCTGGCGGGGCAACTACGACGGTGATGCCAGCTTGCGGGCGGAGTTCATGTCCCTGTGCCAGGGGGCACGGGGGTCTTGATCGGGGGCCCCGACACCTACCCGGATCAAGGAAGAGTTCGGATTTTTCGTGGCCGGCTCGCTGCGGGTTATCTCCGCTAGCCGTTAGGAGGGTTTCAGCCATGTCTGACGAGCACCGCGTTGCCGGCTTCCGGCTCGGGATCTACGTGTTTGAGGACGCCGAGATAGTCGACTTCAGCGCCCCCTACGGAGTCTTCTCGGTGGCGCGGCGCTGGGATCCGAGCCTCGATGTCTTCTTCATCGCCGAGTCGATGCGGCCAGTTCAGGCCCAGGCCGGTTTCACGATCTTGCCGAACTACAGCTTCAACGACCGGCCGGCAGTCGACGCATTCCTGATCCCCGGCGGCGCCGGCACCCGGCAGGAGACGTACAACCGCCGCCTGCACGAGTACATTCGCGCTCTCCCCGAGAGCACCCTGCTGGCGGCCCTGTGCACCGGCCCCTGGGTCTACGCGCAAATGGGACTGCTGGACGGCCTGGCAGCCACCGCGCGGAAGGAGGGAGACCCTCAGGAGTTGAGCAGCCGCGGGATGGTCCCCATCGATCGCTTGGCCGTGCTCGCCCCCAAGGCCGTGATCAACCGAGCTCGGATAGTGGACAGTGGCCGCATCATCACCGCTGCGGGGATCAGCTCCGGCATGGAGTTGGGGTTCCATCTGCTGCGTCGGGCCGGCTTCGACGAGAGCTTCCGCCGCGAAGTGGCGCGGGTCATGGAGTACCTCGACGCATACGACATTCGTAAGGATAGCCTGGAATTGTCCGCGGCACTGGAGTAGGGCGCATGGCGGAGATGCGCTGGCGGTGGCCACGCGCCCGCTGGAGCGGTGCGCCGTCCACCTCGGGAGTCGGATCGATGGGGAGACTACTTTGCCAGCGACCGCGAGCGGTTCGCTCAGTCCACAGGCAGATGGAAATGTGGTGGCCAGCACCACCAGTGCGGAGAGCTTTCCACCGCCCCGGGCCAGGGTAAACCCGGCCCAGAGTGCTGTCAGCACCCCATCCCGGCTGACGCTCCTGACAGTGGGGCACGGAACCGCCAGCCGTGAGAAGTTCACCAGCCTGATCGAGCGGGCTAGAGTCCAGTCGTTGGTGGACGTGCGAAGCGTCCCCGGGAGCCGGCGCAACCCGCAGTTCGGACGCCTAGAACTTGAAGCGTGGATTCCAGACACCGGGATCTCCTATCGCTGGGAGCCGGAACTCGGCGGCTTTCGTCGCGGGGACAAGGACTCCGCGAATGTGGCCCTCCGGCACCCCGCCTTCCGAGGTTACGCGGACTACATGGCCAGCGACCCCTTCCGACATGCCCTGAGCGCTGTCCTGGCTGACGACACCCGGCGCCGGGTGTGTGTCATGTGTGCCGAAANNAAACCCTGTGGTTCCGATGCCACCGGCGTCTCATCGCTGATGCCGCAACGCTCCTGTACGGCGCCCAGGTACTTCACCTTGACCACCGGGGAAAGCTCCTGCCCCATGTGCTCACCGATGGTGTTCGCCGACAAGACGATGACCGGATCGTCTATGACGTGGCGCCTTCACTCCCAGCGCAGTGACAGGTCGCCGATCCCGCACCACGAGCATCCGCGCGGCGGCCGCGGGCTTGTCTGTGACCGGTATCTCAACGACAGCCCACCGCCAGGGACTCACCCCGTGAGTGCCCTTCGCCACCGCAACTCCGCGCCTCAGCATGGCGGCCAGGACCACCGCCCACGCCGCCAATCCGAACCACACCCACGTCCGCGCAAAGGCGAGCGGAGGCTAGCCGCGACTTCTCAGTTGTGCGGCCCCGTCACTGCGCAGCGCTCACCCTCCTGCCTAACTGAGACGGCCAGCCAGGTCGAGGTCGAGTCAGTTCGGCAGCAGCAGCGCGACCAGGGATCGCTCAAGCCACGCGATGTACTGATCGGCGCTCCAGCCGAGCCGTCGGGTGAGCAGCAGCACCATCTCGGCGCTGGTCAGCGCCCAGACGGTCGCCGCCGCCGTGGCGGATGACATGCCGTCCCGCAGCTTGCCATTGCGATGCAGGGCGGTGGTGAACGCTCGCATCCCGGCGAGCCGCCCCTGAAGCACGTTGTCGAGCAGCTCGGCCATGTCCGGCTCGGTGCGGGCAGCGTGGCTCAACACCTCGAGGAGCGGCGCCACCCGCTCCATGATTGCGACGATGTCGCGGGCGAACAGCCGGATCTGGTCGCGCTGATTTGGCAGCGCCATGACCGCGCGAGGACGTTCCCGCTCCAGGATGGGCCCCGGCCGCTCGTCACCGGTGACGGCGATGTCGATCAGCCGCGCCAGCAGAGCGCGCTTGCTACCGAAGGTCGAGTAGACGGTGATGGCGGCCACGCCGGCCGCTTGGGCGATGGCCTCGATGGTGGTGCCCGCGTAGCCACGTTCGGGGAAGAGCTGTCGAGCTGCGTCGAGGATGGCCGCGCGGGTGGCTGCCGCCTGCTGGCGACGATGCTCGGAGCGGTACTGCCGGCGCGCTGGCTTGACAGGCTGCACAGCTGCCAGTATAGTGGCGACATATTCGATATAGTAGGACTATTACCAAGGAGGCGATCCTATGACGACAGCCACGGCACCGGCAGGGGGGCAGCAGCAGGCCAACGTCGACGCCTTTCGACGCCTTGTCGCCGAGGGATTCAGCGGCGGCGACCTCTCGGTGGTGGACGAGGTCATGGCCGAAGACCACGTCGAGCACCAGGAAGGTTTCGAGCCTCCGACCCGGGAAGGCGTCAAGCACGGGATCGCCTTCCTGCACCGTCTCTCGCCCGACATCGAGGTGACCATCGAGGACATCGCGGCGGCTGGCGGCGACCAGGTGTGGGCCCGGCTCCGAGCACGCGGCACCCATGGAGGCGAGGCGCTCGGCGGTCCGAGCGGCCGCGCCTTCGACATCACCGTCATGGATGTCTGCCGCTTTCAGAACGGCAGGATCGTCGAGCACTGGGGCGTGCCCGACCGTCTTGCCCAGATGCAGCAGCTGGGGATCATCCCCGGCGCGCCGGCGCCTGCCAGCCGGGTCGCGTGAGGTGGTGACGTCGATGACGAGTGACAGTGCGACGAGCCAGACGCCTGTGTTCACGCCCGCGGGCGGAGGGACCGTGGTCTGGTCGATGGGCAATCGATTCACCTTCAAGCTGCGGGCCCGCGAATCCGCGCATGCGCTCGGCCTCCTCGAGGTCGTGGCTCCGGTGGGTTCGGCGCCACCGCTGCACGTGCACCACCGCGAGGCGGAGGTGTTCGTGCTGCTCGAGGGCAGCATGCTCTACCAGGCCGGCGATGCGATGTACGAGCTCACACCGGGATCGTCGATCTACCTGCCCGTGGGCGTGCGCCATGGCTTCCGCGTGACCGGTCCGTCGCCGGCGCGGTTCCTGGCGCTGACGCTCCCCGGAGGCATCGAAGACCTCTACGAGGAGATCGGCCGGCCGGCCGGCGGACCCGGACTGCCGGAACCGCCGACGCAGGAGGAGATCGCCGCCTGGTTGGCGGTCAACACGAAGTACGGGCTGGAGGTGGTCGGGCCGCCGATTCAGGAGCGCGGGCAAGGAACGCACTCGGGCAGCGGCGGGGAGTCTCCGGGCTGAATGTCCTGTCCTCGCTGATGCTTGGAATGACCAGCCTCGAGCCGGCGGCGTGGATGACCTATCTGTTGTCAGGGGACGAGCGCGAACGACTTGCGGGTCAGGCCACCTCGCCCCCTGGGTGCCCTGTGGCCCGACGTCGCCCTGGGGACCTGATCGACTTTATCGACGCACGGGCTGGGCGGTAGGGATCAGTCCCAGACTGTGCGCGTTGGGGGAGCGGTTACCCGGACCCCGCCCCACCCCGGCAAGGATGCCCATTCAACGATGTGAAGGCGGACATGCTCCCGCTGGGCGGCCTGATTGTGAGGACGATACCCGTGGTCCGGGTAGCCGTGGTTGGAGCGCAGGTGCCGCCACACGGCCAGGGGATCGGGGTCCATGGCGGACTACCTTACCCGAAACCTCCCACCAAATGAATAAAGGTAGGCATGATCGAGGTGCCGCCCGAAGCTGGCGTGACCCTTAGGGCGTGACCCTTAGGGACTGTGTCGCCCCGGTCCGCAGGGGTCCGGGGCGTGTCAGGGATCGTATTCAGGGGGCAAACTAGAACGCGGAGTAAAGTACTCGGTCAGGTGCTGCGCCGCATCGAGGCGACGGTTCCTGCCGACCTCGACGTGCACCGGATCCTCGACAACTACGCCATGCACAAAACCCCGGCCATCAACCGCTGGCTGCTGCGCCACCCCCGCTTCCACCGCCACTTCCCCCCTGCCAGTGGCTCTTGGCTGAATCTGGTCGAGCGCTGGTTCGCCGAGCTGACCACCAAGCGCATCCGACGCGGCACNNCCCCGGGCTGAATCTGGAAAGTGCCCCTCCGCTGACAGCCGGTGGCGTACTGGCAAGGAGCTCCGGGCTGTCGGCGGCGAGCTCCGATCGAGACCGGCTCATCGGCGTCGGCGCGTCCGAGGACGCGCGTTGCCTCAGATGGCTTGCCGCGGCCGGTTGCTCGGGTGGCGGCACCACGGGAACCCAGCCAGCGGGCCATCCCTGACCGCGAAGACGACCAGTTCGCCGACCACCACCAGGCCGATCCCAGCGATGGCCGCCGGGAAGCCTGAGGGACACGCTGCCGAACCGGCGGTTCCCCGCTGCCCTCCGAGCGATCTGGATCTGTTCTGGTTGAGGGTTCTGCGTCTGCGTCATCGGGCGGCGACCGGCGCTCTACAATCGCGCCCACTAGGTTGGGCAGGCGCGCTGCCAGGAAACGTTGCGGGAGGGTGGCTCGTGGACGGTGGGGTCGGAGTGGGACGGACCCGGTGGAAGGCCACCGCTCTGATCGCCTTGATGGGCGCAGTTCTGGCGGTCACGACCGTGCCGGCGATCGCTTCGACGCCAGCGCATGGCGGAGGTGGCCACCGGAACTCGGTGCCATTCGGCAACGACGTCTCCTATCCCCAGTGCGGTCGCACCCCGCCCTCTGGACAGGCGTTCGGCATCGTGGGAATCAACAATGGATTCGCCAACGCTTCCAATCCGTGCCTTGAGTCTGAGCTTGCTGGTGCCGTGCATACGTCCACGGGCGCCACGGCCCAACCCAGGGCTTCGGTGTACGTGAACACGGCCGACCCGGGCAACTTCTACAATGGCCAGCGAATCCGGGACTGGCCCACCTCGGGCCGCACCCCTTACGGCAGGTGCCTGACCACGACTGAGGCTGGGTACGTGGTGGGCCAGGACTCCGCCGCCTGTGCCTGGGAGTATGGCTACCGGAAGGCGGTCCAAGACACGTCTTGGCTCCAAACGTACGCGTCGGAGCCACCTGCGGCCAGAGCCTACCCCTGGTGGCTGGACCTGGCTCGAGAGTACGCGGCAGTGTCCGGTGTTGCGACGTTGGCCAGAGACTACCACTGGTGGCTGGACGTGGAGACGGGGAACATATGGCAATCCTCGACCAAACTGAACGACGCCGATCTCCAAGGTATGGTCCATGCGTTGCAGCAGGCCGGTGCCACCAGCCTGGGTGCTTACTCCACCACGTACCAGTGGGACCAGATCACGGGCGGAACCACCACCGCCGTCTCCGGCTCACTGTACTCACTGTCCGACTGGATCCCGGGAGCCACATCCCTGGGCGGTGCGGAACGGAGCTGCGGGCAGCCGCCGTTCACCGGCGGCAGGGTCACCCTGACGCAGTGGACGAGTGGTCGGCATGACAGTGACTACGTCTGCCGACGCTGACCGCTAAGGAGTGGGTCAGGGGAGGAGCTGAGGGGTGCGGGCATCTTCCGCTCTCCGACTTCGAAGCCGCCCGCTACCCAAGGCACCCGCTTCTGGCCTCGGTCGGGTCGGCCGCGGGGCTGGCTCTCCGCGCCGGCCGAGGCCTGACCGAGGTCCATGAGTGGCAGGCGACTGCCATGACTTCTTGTGCCTCCCGTGGCACGACGCGGACCGGGGCCGCCGACTCGCCACACCGGTCTGACCGCCGCCGCGGGGCCGGGGTAGACACCTGCTAGGGTTCAAGAAACCCGGGAGAAGATGGCGATTACGTGCGGAGGGAAGATTCGATGTCTCGATGGGATCCAGGGCGTGATCTGTTTGCGCAGCATGGCGACGTGAGCGGTAACGGGACGCTAGGGAACCTGCTCCCGGGCCGGCGCTAGCTCTCTCGCCGCCGGCGGATCTCTTGCAGTCGCTCTCCGAGGGCGCCCTCCTTGCCGTGGGCGGAGGGCCGGTAGTACTGGCGCCCCCCCAGCTCTTGGGGCAGGTGCCCGTGGCTGACCAGAGCCGAGGGGTCGTCGTGGGCGTATTGGTACCCCTCGCCATACCCCTTCTGGCGATCGCGTCCAGTCACCGCGTTGCGGAGATGGAGGGGGACCGGCAAGTGGAGCTGCGAGCGCACATCCTCGGCGGCCGCGCCATAGGCCGCATAGACGCTGTTGCTCTTGGGGGCCAGCGCCAGGAAGATGGCCGCCTCCGCCAGCGGCAGGCGGCACTCCGGCATTCCCACCACCCGGACCGCAGCGTGGGCGGCGACCGCCAGCTCCAGCGCCCGGGGCTCGGCCAGTCCCACGTCCTCAGAGGCCAGGATCACCATGCGCCGGGCCGGGACCGTGGGGTCCTCGCCCGCCTCCAGGAGCCGGGCCAGCCAGTAGACGGAGGCGTCGGGGTCGCTTCCCCGCATCGACTTGATGAAGGCGCTCAGCAGCTGGTAATGAAAGTCCCCAGCCCGGTCGTGGCGCAGAACCGGGCTGCTGAGCGCGCGCACCGCTGCCGCCTCCTCGACCAGCGCTCCGTCGGAGGTCGCGATGGCGGCCTGTTCCAAGGCGTTCAGCATGGTCCGGGCGTCGCCGCCCGAACGAGCCACCAGGACCTGTCTGGCCCTGTCGTCCAGCCGGAGATGGCGGGCCCCCAGGCCCAGCTGCTCGTCGCTGAGCGCCCGGTCCAGCAGATCCGAAAGTGCTTCCCGGGTGAGCGGTGCCAGCTCGAAGACCTGGACCCTTGAGAGCAAGGCACCGGTCAGCTGGAAGCTGGGGTTCTCAGTGGTGGCCCCGATCAGGGTGAGCAGCCCGCTCTCAACGTAGGGCAGTAGGGCGTCCTGCTGGGTGCGGCTGAAGTGGTGAATCTCGTCGAGGAAGAGCACGGTGCGCTGGCCCACGCGCTGGCGGGTGCGGGCCTCCGCGACGGCGGCGCGGATCTCGCCCACGCCGGCGCTCACCGCTGAGAGTGAGATCAAATGGGCGGACTGGGAGGCGGCCAGAAGCTGAGCGATGGTGGTCTTGCCACTCCCCGGTGGGCCCACCAGCACCACTGACGGCAGCGGGCCGCCGTCCAGGGCGGCCTTCAGCGCACCCTCGGATCCGACCAGCTCGTCCTGACCCAGGACCTCCTGCCACTGCTGCGGTCGCAGCCGGGCGGCCAGTGGGGCGGACTCAGTAGTGGTCGGGGAGGGCGAAGTGGCACGGGCCGCTTCTGCTGGAGCCTGCCCCGGTCCCGGCTCGAGCGGCAATTCACCGTCCATGGGGCCCATCTTGATGGTTCGGCCATCGGAGCTTTAGGCGGATTCCGTCGAGAGCTTCGGCAGCCCGGGGGGCCGGGACATCCGCCCGAACCCAACCGGTCGCGTCGCGCGCTCCGAAGCCCGCCGAGTTGCTCCCGGGGACCGGCTCAGCTCCCGCCGACGACGACCACCACGCCCAGCATCCCGAGCGTCTCATGAGGGATGCAGAAGTAGTGGTACACGCCGGCCTTGTTGAAGGTCAGGTGAGCTGACCGCCCGGAAGGCAATTTCAGGTTCCAGCCGTGACCGCCGGACGGGACGGTGGCATCGCTTCCGCTCGCCGCCAAACTCGGCTCGTCAGTGCTGGTGTGGTCGAAGTTCGTGGTCGTGTTGGTCCAGGTCACCGTGCCTCCCACCAGCAGGCACACGGTCGCGGGGACGAACCGGAAAGCGCTGGTGGCGTCCACGGTGACCTGACTCTGGGCCCGGCTGGCAGTGCAGCCGGCGACCACCTTGGAGGGCTTCGGACTGGTATGGGCAGTTGGCCCGGGACCGCAACCGGCTAGCCAGAAAATGCTCCCAACGGTCGCCGCTACGCCGGCGGCCCTGAGCGCTGCCGTCCGCGTGATCACGAGTTGATCAGGGTGCCGTTGGAGAGGGTGACCACGCCGCAGGCGGTGGGGGACCGCCCCTGACCAGCGCCGACGATCCAGAGCGAAAAGGCGGAGAAGCGTAGGTTGGAAACCCCCAGCACTTCCTCGTTGAAGCGCGCGACGCCCTGGCTGTCGGCGCGCACCTTGCCCACCACCCGGGTGCCCGCCGGGCGCGGGCCGGTGCAG
>PKXE01000214.1:16010-16322 GCA_003132265.1 Candidatus Dormiibacterota bacterium
GTAAGCACACTAGCGGTCGGATGGGGCAGCTCGCGAGCGCTTTGGAGCCACGGCTGGGGGCGAAAGAAGCCCCCGGACAGGCGACGGTCCGGCCTGCCGCAGAGCCACCACCAGCGCCGCCCTGACTCCACGCCGCCAGCGAGCGGGTGGTCACCAGCCGACCCCTTCATCCTTCGGCTGCGCACCGCACCTACAGTACCAAGGTCGTCTGGAACGCGGGGTCAGAGGGTGCGTCAAACTGCAGGGTTGCCACCATCGGCGCGGTCGCGTCCCATCGCGCCCCCTAGATTGCTAATGCTTATCCCCTTGGCT
>PKXE01000006.1:0-354 GCA_003132265.1 Candidatus Dormiibacterota bacterium
AAAGCCCTCCTCCTCAGTTCACCGGAGCGCCCCGCTCGCCCGTTGTCCCATCGTGCAAGTCGCGATCGCGCTCGTCCAGCGTCCGGCGCGCCTGCGAGCCGGTCTCGCCACTAGTAGGGTGTAGTCGATGGACCGGGGTAAGGCCGCCGCCCACTCCACCGCCTACGACGCGATCGTTGTGGGCGGTGGCCACAACGGACTGATCTGCGCCGCCTATCTGGCTCGGGCCGGGCAACGGGTCGCGGTGCTGGAGTCCAGGCCGCGGGTCGGGGGGGCCGCCGTGACCGAGGAAGTCTGGCCCGGCTACCGCGTCTCGGTCCTCTCCTACGTGGTCAGCCTGCTCCGGCCGGCGGT
>PKXE01000006.1:386-5356 GCA_003132265.1 Candidatus Dormiibacterota bacterium
GTGGTGCGCCCTCTGCTCGACCAAGCCCCTCCCAACCTCGACCGGCGACGTCCCCGGGAGCTGGGCGCCCTGCTGGGCCTCGGCCGCCACCTGCTTCGGCACCGCAGCGATCTCAGTGAGCTGGCCGACATCATGACGATGTCCGTTTCCGACTTCCTGGACCAGTGGTTCGAGGACCCGGCGGTGAAGGGTGCTCTCTCGCCTGGAGGGGTGATCGGCGCCTGGGCCGGCCCGCACTCGCCGGGGACCGCTTACGTCCTCCTCCACCACCGCCTCGGCGAGGCCGGAGGCCAGCGCGGGGGCTGGGGATTCGTCAAGGGAGGCATGGGAGCCCTCTCGGAGATCCTCGCTAGCGCGGCTCGATCGGGGGGCGCCGAAATCCGCACCGGCGCCCGCGTGAGCCAGATCCTGGTGGCGGAGGGCCGCACCCGAGGAGTGGTCCTGGAAGACGGTACCGAGCTTCGAAGCGAGAGCGTGATCTCCGCCATCCATCCCCGCACTACCCTGCTGGACTTGGTCGGGCGGCAGCACCTACCCGCGAGGTTGGTTGGAGAGATGGAGCGCTACCGCAGCCGGAGCGGCTCGGCCAAGGTCAACCTGGCGCTGGCGGAGCTGCCCAACTTCCGTGCCCTGCCAAGCTCCGATGCCGGCCCCCAACATCCCGAGTTCATCATCAATCCTTCCATCGACTATCTGCACCGGGCCTGGGATGACGCGGTCTCCGGCCACTGGAGCCGGGAGCCGATGATGGACTGCGTCATCCCGACCACCAAGGACCGGACCCTAGCTCCCGCCGGCCGCCACATCCTCAGCTGCTTCGTCCAGTACGCCCCCTATCAGCTCCAGGGCGCGACCTGGGAGCAGGAACGGGAGAAGCTCGCCGACCGGGTGGTAGAGCTGCTGGGTACCTACGCTCCCAATCTGCCCGGCGCCGTCCTACACCGCCAGGTGGTCACCCCACCAGACATGGAGCAGGAGTACGGGCTTCTAGGGGGCAACATATTCCACGGCGAGATGTCGTTGGACCAGCTCTTCTTCCTGCGCCCAGCATCCCAGGCCGGCTCCTATCGCACTCCGGTGGCCGGGCTCTACCTGGGAGGCTCAGGCACCCACCCGGGCGGCGGCGTAATGGGAGCGCCGGGTCGCAACGCCGCCCGGACGGTGCTGAGCGACCTGCGCCGAAGGAACTGGAGCGCCCGGTTGGGCCGCTTCCCCGGGGTTGGGTAAGCCACCTCCCCAGAGGCCACCCACTGGCCTCAAGGAGCTCCAGCGGGCTCCGACAAAACGCGGACCTCTCTTGGCGGATTTGACGCGCGTCCACTCGAAGCCCAAAGTGGCGCTCCGTCTCTTCCCGAGGTCCTTACGAGTGCACCAAGGGAGTGTCAACGAGGTGCTCCGCTAGAAACCAACACTGCAGCTCGCCGGTGCGGATGACCTGGGACACGATGAGGTCGTTCGTGCCATCATCGCCGAGCTCGGCGACCCGCCCGGCGGCGTCGTGGGCGTCGATGAGGATGAGTTCGTGGGCCTCCAACAGACGAGAGAGCATGGCGGGCACCTCCTCGACGCCGTTCGGTGGACGTGGCACAACCGTGATTTCCGCGACATGACGCGGGTCACCGACCCCCACCCCGCCGAGGGTCTGCACCCGTTCCGCGATGGTATCGACAAGGACCACCTGTTCCCCAGCGTGCTTGTCCAAGAGGAGATGCAGCTGGTAGAAGGTCGGCCCACGCATGAGCCAATGGTGTTTCTTGTAGAGCGCGTACAGGATCTGCGTATCGGCAAGGATCTGGTTCAGCCGTTCGCAGGAGTACATCCGAGCGTCATAAGAGAGTCCCAGCGTGAACTGTCTTACCGAGCCGAAGGCTTGGATCTCGCTCCCCTGCTGGTGCAGCCACGGCTGGCTAGTGCGGTTCTGACGCGGCGTGGTTGTCATGACGGTCCCATGAGTCTGGCTCCCGCTGCAACCAGCACCACGGCCAGCATCACTCCAGTTCCTGAAACGATTAGGTCGAAAGCTCTACGTTGGATGGCATACCTCCTAGACAGTTCCTACAGCCTGATCGGGGTAACCGAGCTGGGCAGCGGCTGACGCCTCGCGCCCCGACCCCGCTGTAACGTTGCCCGGAAAGGCTGCCGTCACCGCAGTGTGCCCAACTGCTGTCATTTCGCTTGAGTCGCTCGCAAATTCGAGTACCACGCGTGAGGCCACGTCGCCATGTTCGAGCCTGTCGAGTACTTGGTTGATCGCCGATAGAGGCTGCAGCTCAATATCGGCCCTGACCTTGCCCTCGGCGGCGAAGGCGAGCGCCTCGGCCATATCCTGGCGCGTACCGACGAATGACCCGCGGATGGTAATGCAGTTCGCCACCACATCGAAGAGCGGTACCGGAAATTCGCCCGGCGGCAGCCCGACCAGGACACAAGTACCGCGCTTCCGTGTCATGCCAACGCCTTGCTTGAATGCAGTGAGCGAGGGCGCCGTAATCAGAACGCCATGAGCTCCGCCACCGGTCTCCTTCTTCAAAGCGGCTGCGGGGTCGCCGGCACTGGCATTGATCACGAGATCGGCGCCAATACGCTTGGCGTGGGCGAGCTTGCCGTCATCAATGTCGATCGCGCAGACGTGGAGCCCCATCGCCTTGGCGTACTGGATCCCCAGATTCCCGAGGCCGCCAGCGCCAGAGATGGCGATCCATTCGCCAGGCTTCGCCGCCGTCTCTTTAATCCCCTTGTAGGTGGTGATGCCGGCGCAGATGATCGCTGCGGCATCCCTGGCCGCAAGGTCTGCCGGCACATGGGCGACGTAATTCGGGTCGGCGAGGATGTACTCGGCAAAGCCACCGTTCTTGGTATAACCGCCGAACTGCGCCTGGGCGCACACCGTCTCCCAGCCCGTCAAGCAATACTCGCAATGACCACATGCGGAGTAGAGCCAGGGCACTCCGACTCGGTCGCCCTCCTTCACGATCGTCACGCCCGATCCGACGTCGACGACCAGGCCGATGGCCTCATGGCCGGGAATGAAGGGGAGTATTGGCTTCAGCGGCCAGTCACCATGCGCGGCATGGAGATCGGTGTGACACACGCCGCAAGCCTCGGTTTTGACCAAGATCTGACCCGGCCCGGGCGAGGGGATGTCCAATTCCCTCAGCACCAAGGGCTTTCCGAACTGCTCGACAACTGCAGCATCCATCGTCGTGGCCATCTCAATTTCCCCCGCGGGCTTGCGATCCCGGTCACTCGTTGGCCGTTATCGCCAACGAGATCCATGGTGGCGTACCCACGAACAATCTCAAAGGGTGGTCGCCCGCGCTCTCCAGCGGGTGAAAACACCCACGAGCTCCGCCGGCCCGAACCCGCGAGACGTCGCCCGTGCGAAGACAGACGACCTGTCCGGACCCCGATAGTCGGTCCAGTNNACAGACGACCCGCCAATGCCCAGCGATGAGGTCCACATTCGACTGCGCTGATGGGGCAAAGTTAGGCCGCCATAACCCCAGCCGGAACTCAGGCCTGTCCCACGACCACGATGGGGCCGCTGGCACGCTGAACGCGCTGGTATTAGTGCACTGTCCCGGAAATAGCCTTCGAGTAAGGACGGTGGAGGACCTCCTCCGGAGTCTTCCCCCAAGCGAAGGGATGCTTGCGGGTGCACCAGCCTTCGAGGAAGCGGCAGATGGCAACCATGACCGGCCGCACCCTGCGGAAGACACCTCGCTGAATCGCCTGGCGGTGGAGGATCGAGAGGCCGGGGATGGCCTGGCAGGAGCCACGAGCCAGCGCCGCGGTCGTTGCCTGGAAGGCTACGCCGNNCCACAAGATCTGACGTTAGCTCCGCTGCCAGCACTGTGTCGACCAGACGCTGGGTCTACACAACGTGCCCTATTGACTCTCTCGTGCGGCTCGCGCAACCCTGCCTAATCTAGACAGCTCCTGGCCCCGTCGGCAGACCTTTTGCGGCCGATAGGCGCTGGTCCCGCCACGCCTCCTCAGTTCCAGATTGCGGCCTAAGGCAACGGCGCTAGGGTGGCTGGCAACCCATGGCGAGCCAGGAGTGCGTAGTGTCCTTCGGCCGCCGTCGGACGACGCACGGTTGCGCGGCGCAAGTCTGCGTCGTATTGTGCTATCCTGTGCACCATGNNTTGTGCTATCCTATGCACCGTGGACCCCAACCCATTTCACTTCGGCAGTCCGGTTACCGGAGACCGCTTCGGCGGTCGCATCCTTGAGCTCTCGACGGTCTTGAGCTGCATGGAGAATCACATCAATCTCGTTGTGCTCTCTCCGCGCCGCTATGGGAAGACATCCCTGCTTGAGCAAGCGGAGTCCGTCTTGCGGGAAAGACAGCCGCTGCCGGCCATCCTTCATGTCAACGTCCTTCGCTGTGCTGACCTGTCAGAGCTGGCAACGAAGCTAGTAGGGCAGCTGTATCAGGTGCCTGGTGGCACTTGGCGGCGAGCACAGACAGCGGTGAGCGAATTTGTCCGGCGAATTCGGGTGCACCCCACCGTGACAGCCGATCTCGTCACGGGGCTTCCAGTTTTTGCATTCGCGCCCCAGCTAACCGAATCCGACGGCACCGGTATCGTGGAGGATGTCTACGGAATGCTGGCGGACTTGGCAAAGAAGCGGCCAGCGGTTCTAGTGCTCGACGAATTTCAAGATGTGATGGAGTATGCGCCCCGACTCCCCCTTCTGTTGAAGGGCTTATCGGATTCGTATCCTGACGTCTCCTTGGTCGTCGCCGGCTCTCGACATCATTTGATGGAGAAGCTGATTCTAACTCGTGAATCCCCACTATTTGGGATGGCGCAGAAACTGGCTCTAGGGCCTATGCCGGATGAGGAGATGGTCCCTTACTTACAAGAGCGCGCGAGTCGCCACGGAAAGAGGCGAATGAGTGCCATCGTGGCGCGCAAGATAATTGAGATTGCCGGACCCACTCCCAACGATATTCAGCACCT
>PKXE01000123.1 GCA_003132265.1 Candidatus Dormiibacterota bacterium
GGAAGAAAGCGGCCACGGAGCTCTCCGCCGGGAGATCCTCGCGCCCCAGAACCGGGCCCCAGTGCCCGCCTTGGTCCTGGGTGTCCACCAGACGCTGGAGCAGCTCCGCAGCCAGGGACTTTAGATGAGCCGTCTCCGCGACGCCCTCGGCCAGGGTCAGGGTGTCCAGGATGCCGAGCGCAGCCCAGCCGACCCCTCGGCTCCACGGGACGCCGTTGTTCCGGCCCCGGGCCGCGTCATACCACTGCGCCCAACCGCCGTCGCACCGCAACCGCGCCATGATCTGGCCAGCCATCCGGACCGCCCGGGACACCAGCGCGTCGTTACCTCGCGCCCTCCCGGCGGCGGCCAGTGCGGGGGGAAGGTGGTAGACGGCGTCGATGCAGACGCCGAACCGGAACCGGGGCTGGTGGGGCTCCAGCGCCGGCACCTCGTCATAGAGCAAGGGCAAGCTCGCCTCCGCGTCGAGAAACCGCTGTAGGGCCGCCTCGGGTAGGGCGCCCTCCCCCACTAGTCGGGCGATGGTAGCCCCGGGCGCCAGCGCGTCGTGATAGCCGACAGGAATCGTCCCGAGCCAGCGCTCAAGCAACGCCGTTACGTGATCGCGGCCGCGCGGGAAACCAGCCGCGGCAACCGCCAGGAGCCCGTCAACCGCGATCGCGTCCCCCCAGTACCAGAACGCCAGCGGCCAGCGCTCAGTCCGTTCGCCGACCTTGGCGGCCAGCTCCTCAGGTCCTAGGATCACCTGCCGATCTTAGGCCCGGTTGTCCCCCACCGCAACTTTAGATATTTGACTTTTTGCCCTTGACGCTGGATGTCGACCCGGGTAGAGTTGCGACATGGTGGGGGCCTGACGACGGAAACGACGACCAATTTCCAACGCGGAGCGGATCCGTTCGGGACCGGTGAAGGCGGGGATGGCTCTCGCCCCTCGGCAGGCGCGTTGCCGGTGGCGTCGGTGACCGAAGTTGTGTACACCNNCTCGGAGTCAGCACCACGCCGGTCCGGGTCGCGGTCGAACGGCTGAGGGCCGAGGGGTTAGTGATCCATCGCCGGGGCAAGGGCTCCAGCGTGGCCCCGCTCTCTCTGGCCGACCTGGACGACATCTATGCGGTCCGCACCGGACTGGAGGCGGTGGGGGCGCGTCTCGGTGCCCCCCAGCTGAGCGACGACGAGGTCGAAGTGATGCGCCGGTACGTGACCCGGCTGGGGAAGCTGAACCACGATGACCCCAAGGTCCTCAACACCTACCTGACCGAGGAGTGGGCTATGCACGAGGTCTGCTACGGGGCCGCGGGCCACCCCCGACTCCTCCAGGAGATCCGCTCCTACCGACGTCAGGCAGAGCGGTACTTCCGGCTAGCGCTGGCCCAGGGACTCAAGGCCCGCGACGACCTCGACCAGCAGGTCGCCTTCTTCGACGCCTGTGCCACCCGCGACGCCGGGGGCGCCGAGGCCCTGGCCTGCTCGCTCCTCAAGTGGACCGTAGACCGGGTCGCACCCCTCCTGAAGCTGCGTGAGGTCGCCGAGTCGAATCCGCTCGGCTTCGCGACACGGGGAATCGGTATTTGACCCGCATACTCTTTCGCCTCGACCACGCAGCTATCCGCGTCCTTCCACTGGCGGGGTGCGGGTGCCACCCGTCCGCTCTGTTCACAGCGAAGCTGGTCGTGAGCAGCCACCGTTCCTCAATCAAAAGCCCGAGAGGAGGCCTGGACCGATGAGCAACGCACAGCGCCCGATGGGGATCACCGTCGAGAAGCGAGGTATCGATTACATCCCCGAGAACGAACGCCGAGGCCGCCCCAACACCCTATTCACCCTTTGGTTCGCCAGCAACGTCCAGATCACCGCGGTCGCGACCGGAGCTCTCGCTGTGGTCCTGGGCCTCGACCTGACCTGGGCAATCATCAGCATTCTGGTCGGGAACCTGCTCGGGGGCCTGTTCATGGCCTACCACTCCATCCAGGGCCCCAAGCTGGGCATCCCCCAGATGATCCAGAGCCGGGCNNTCTACCAGTGGTGGTGGTCCTGCTGATGTACATCGGGTTCTTCGTCAGCAGCGGCGTGCTCGGCGGGCAGGCGATCGCGGGACTATTCCACGTCTCCACCCCGGTCGGAATCGTCGTCGCCGACGCGGTCGTCCTGGTCATCACCTGGGTGGGGTACGACCTGTTCCACGCCTACGACCGCGTCGTCTCGGTGCTCTCGTTCGTGATCTTCGCAGTCCTGCTGGTCAAGCTGGTGGGCATGCTGCCCAGCCACGCTCCGGCCTCCTCGGTCACCTTTGGTTCCGTCCTGCTGGTCATCTCGATCTTCGCCGCCTGGCAGATCACCTGGGCCCCCTACGTCTCGGACTACTCCCGGTATCTGCCCGCGGATACCTCGTCGCAGCGGACCTTCTGGTTCACTTATCTCGGCTCCGCGGTCGGCGCCTGTTTCGTGATGACGGTCGGCGCCGTCGCGGCGTTGGTCGCCGAGAAGCAGGTGTCGAGCGATGCCCCCGCCTACCTGGCAGGGCTGTTCCCCCAAGCGCGCTGGCTGTTCCTGGTGATCATCGTGCTGGGAGTGTTCGCGGCCAACCTTGAGAACCTGTACGGCTCGTTCCTGACCGCCTTCACCAGCCTGTCCCCGTCCGGCAAGTTGGCTCCCGGACTTCCGGGCCGGATCATCGCCACGACGGTGGTGGCCATCATTGGCACGGTGATCGCACTCGCCGCCAGCGCCAATTTCTTGACCAACCTCATCAACTTCGTCCTCTTCCTGCTCTACTTCCTGGTTCCGTGGACCGCCATCAACCTGACCGACTACTACCTGGTGCGCCACGGCCGCTACGACATCGATGTCATCTTCAAAGTCGATGGCCGCTACGGCCGAGTCAATTGGACGGCGATCGGGATCTACGTACTCGCGATTGTGGTGGAGCTTCCCTTCATGAACTCAACCTTCTTCGAGGGGCCGGTCGCCAAAGCCCTGGGCGGCGGCGACATCGCCTGGATCATCGGCTTCTTCGTGGCCGCGATCCTCTACTACATTTCCACCAGGATGGGCGGGTCACGCTCGCCAGCGGAGACCCCCACGCATGCCGGAGAGCCGACTCGGGCTTGAACAGCGACTCGCATGAAGCGGTGCCTAGGAGGGGCAGCTGGGACCGCTTCCGCCTCGGGCAGTGTGCCAGCC
>PKXE01000043.1 GCA_003132265.1 Candidatus Dormiibacterota bacterium
CCCCAAGCGTTTGACCGGTGTTGGGATAGCCACTCCCGGCTCTGGTGTCGGCGATACGCTGCGGGGATAGCGGCACGTAGTCGCCGCCGGAGCTTCCGCTCGCCACAAAATAGCCCTGCAGGTCTACGATCACGGCCACCTTGCCATTGGCGTTGAAGAACGTCAGATCTCCACCTGAGCCCACCGGAATGATGGCGGCGTTCGCCACCGTGTCACCGGGCGACCAGTTGAGGTTGGAGGANNAGCAGTGGCGTTGGGAGGAACTTCCCCAATGCCAGCTACCTGCAGGTTCAGATTGGCATCGGCTCCCAGGGTTTCACCATTGGTTCGTGTATCCAGCAGGCGCACGGGCGACAGCGAGATATAAGTGTCACCGGTCGTAGCCGCCCGTACTGTCGGGGGAGCAACTTGCCCCACGACAATGGCGATAAGTGATAGGCAGAGACCAGCCGTAGCGATGGGCCATAAGACGCCTCTCATCCTCAAAGTGAGACAGACTGCTCCGCAATACGGAAGTAGCGTCACGAGACTGCAACTGAAAAGCGAGTACAGCGTCACGTCGGACGGAAGTTGCGGGGGCGTTAGGTTGGTGCTGGGAAGTGGAACGGCGTAATTTNNCGCGGCCTGGGAGGGCAGGGCAGAGGCCACCGAGGCTGAGCTTGGCGAGTGCGATTAGCGCCGCCCGCCACCCTGTCCTGAGCAGGGTGGCGCGGAACGTCTCACCTGCCGCGGGAGGAGGAGGTCTCAGGAGGCGATCACCACCGTTGTGCCGTCAGGGCTCCAGGCAAACAGGAACTGCATCGCGCTGTAGGGCACGTGGACGCACCCATGGCTGGCATCGGGACCGTTCTCCGAGCCTGGCCCAAAGGCGGAGACGGGCTCCCAGGGGGCGTCGTGGATGTCGAAGCCTCCAGCCAGGAAGTTCATCACCCAGGTCGCCCACTCAGGGCTGTAGTAGTAAGGGCTGCCCTTCGGCCACGGCGAGATGAACAGGTAGGGCGTTGCCTTCCAGTGGATGGAGAATGTCCCAGTTGGGGTGCGCAGACCCGGCATCCCGGTTGTGACTGGCGCAGCAAGCACGACCTGCCCGTTGTCATAGGCAGTCAGCGATTGGGCGACCAGATTGACGACGATGACCTTACCCATTCCATAGCTTGTTGTTATGGGGACACTGACGGAAATAGGAAGCGAGGCCTGGACACCCTGATAGACGCCACTCTGTGAGCTCACCCATACCAGAAGCTGGTAGTCTCCGGCTGTCCATTGGTAGTCGCTGGCTATCCAGCCGGCTATCCAATTGGAAGTATCGTAGGTGAAGGTACCAGCGGTGGTTGATCCTTGGGCCAGGGTCCAGGCGGACGCATTGGGTGCCTGAAACCAGTATTCGTAACTTACTGCCGCCCCTCCTGGACAGGTGGCACTCGCAGTGGCGGTTACCGCAGTTCCCTGTGTAATGGTACTAACATTGGCGGTCAGACTGACTGCCGTGCAAGGGACGACAGCAGCCTGACCTGGTGTTCCTTCCGGCTCAAAGTAGCCGAAGACATCGACAATCGCGTCAGCCGTGCCCTGAAGGTTGTAGATGTTCGCGTCGCCCTGGCTGTTTAGACTGGCTATGACCAGATTGGGAACTGTTTCACTGGCACCAAAGTTGACATCCGAAGTTGTTGGCGTCGCCTGCTCGGGAACAACGCTGAAGTAGCTGGGCTCAAAGGCATTGGTAGAGGTCAAGTTGGCCAGGATGGCATTGGCGGTCGAGCTCATCCCATCAATTCCCGCGAACTGCTCCGACAGGTAGCTGTCCGCCCCCGGAGTTCCTGCGTCAATCCTCGTGTCAAGCACTCTGATCGGGCCCATCGGGTAGTAGAGGCTGGCATTGCTCGGACTTGAACTACCATCTGTGAAATAGCCGTTCACATCAACTACCACATCAGCGTTGCCAAAGTCGTTGTAGACTGATATCTGGCCAGAAGCACTAACTGGCACCACTACCCGGTTGGCGACAGTGTCACCAGCTGTCCAATTTAGGTTGGAGGCAGTCGGTATAGTGGTGCCCTGGGGGTAGACGGTCAAGAACGAAGGGGTTGTGGTATCAGTGACGGTTACATTCAGCAGTGCTGAAGTTACTCCAGATGATGGCACTCCGCCCGCATCCGTCACCTGGATGGTGAGGGTGCTCCCCGGCCGGAGGGTATTCCCAGCATTGGGCTCACTGCTCCCTGGCCTAGTATCGGTGATCCGGCTTGGCGTTAGCGGTACGTAGCTGCCAGCGGTGGTGCCCGAGGGCTCAGGAGCAAAGTAGCCCTCCAAGTCGACCACCAAGTCGGTGCTGCCCTGATCGTTGTAAAACGTTACTTGGCCGCCCGAGCCAACAGGGACAATGACCAGGTTTGGCACCGTCTCACCTGGGCTCCAGTTGAGGTTCGAGACCAATGGGAGCGTCCCCCCGGCAGGGTAGACAGTCAGGAAGCTGGGGGCAGTAGTATCGGTGACAGTCACATTGAGCGCAACGGCGGTAGCGGTCGTGGGTACGCTGCCCCCCGTGACGGTCAGATTGAGGCTGCCGTTAGGTGTTAGGGTCTGTCCGCTGGTTCGGGTGTCGAGCAGCCGAGTGGGTGCTAGCGCTGTGTAGGCACTGCCAGCAGTAGCCATTGTTTGCGCTAACTCAGTTGGCGATTGGGCATTGACAGTGGCCGTAAGGGCACTGGAACCAACCATAACGGCCGCAAAGGCTGGAATCATGAGCCAACAGAATTTCTTGGTCACGGATGCCCCGCCCCTCATTCCGCCGATTTCGGAGCGGAGGTTGGCCAAGTCACCCGCGACGTCCGCCGCAGTCTTACCCTCAATGCTAGGTCGGACGTCCTTTCCTGGAACCGGATCCCGCCTCCCGGGGGAGCTGTCCCCGGCAGCGATCGCCGTCCTGAAACATCGTTCCCTCGCTTCGCCGGCGTCCTCGTGGCCTTGCGCATTGGTGGCTCCTGGTGCCATTCGGGGTGCTGGCGAGTTTATCATTCCGGCCGTATTTGCGCCAGGTATGCACCAAGGTCGGTGGCGGCTCCTGAGGAGCTGCTGCGGCAGCGACTCCGGGAGATCTCCAAGACCTGGCCCCGGTGGGGTTTTCAGCAGGCGGGGGCGGGCTGCGGAAGGAAGGCTGGCAGGTGAACCACAAGCGGGTGCAGCGGATCTGGCAGGAGAAGGGGCTGAGAGTGCCCCAGAGCTCACCCAAGCGACGGCAGCTGGGGGACAGCACGGTGCCGGCGAGGCGATTGCAGGCGGAGCGACCCAACCAGGTGTGGGCGCTGCACTTCATGTCCGACTCAACCGCCCCGGGTTTCATAGAGACTCGGGCGGTTCACCCAGTTAGCGGGATCCCCTCAAGGGGATCAGTGCGGAGGCCGCCGAGACCACCAGCGCACGGCCTTCTTCCCGGTCGACAGTGGTCCCTCCGCTCTCAGTGTCTTCAGCCCTATCCGGATCAACTGCAGCGCTGCGACGAGCCTCCGGCCCACCCGAATGCGGGATGCGCTCTGGGATCTACGATGACGGGCGAGGTCAGCCGCCCTCGTCGGATTCTCGCAGTACCGTACCAGTGGCGCCGCGACGACCGACCACGTCATCCCGGCAGCCGTTCGCTTCACATTCGACCGCATGACCTCGCGCTCGGCGGCACTCTCCGCAAGGGCTAGGATNNACTAACGCCTCCTCATCTTCTGGCGGGACCACCCAACCCAATCGCTGCTCTCGGACCAATTCGGCGAATACGTCGCCGTCGGTGCAGATAATTGGAAGTCCAGCCCAAAGGTAGTCGAGGATACGGGTGCGGAAGGCGTACCGAGTCTCCGCATGATCGAAGTGAGTTGAAACGCCACAATCTGCCGCAGCCAGCCACTGACCACGTTCCTGATAGGGGACCCACTCGTCGTGAAAGAGGACATGAACTCCCGTCAGTCCAAGACTGTCTGAAAGTTCGCGAGCCCGGGCCGGCATCCACATCCGTGGCGGAACACCCTTCTGAGGATGCGTCGTTGACATAAATACCAGCTTCAGCTGGGGCAACAGTGGCACTGCCCGGGCCACCGCCCTCACCAGAGTCAGAGGATCAAACCAGTTGTAGATACCTCCTCCCCAAAGCAAGACCAGGTCATCCGACCCGACGTCCGGACCCATGATTTGGCGGAAGTCGCGGCCCCGGCGAGGTAGGGGTTCGTCCGACACTCCGAACGGAACCACATCAATCAACTGGCGCAGCGAGTTATTGGCGTCCCAAGTGTCGGGGTTGATTCGGCCCGCCAAAAGCAAACTTCCCACCCACATGTCCCGTTGGCGTTCGCTCGCACATAGGAAGAAGTCCCCCGCGGCCAGTAGGTCCTTCAACGCCGTCCGTACCCGTTTCTCTTGGCCCCTACGCTCACCTATCGGCCGCAGCGCTTCCTGTTCAAGAAGAGCGAGCGGAAACGGATCGTAGAGGTCTACGATCAGCGGAACATCCAGAGTCCGCAAAGATCGGTACCTTTCAAGAGCGAAGCCCTCGAGTAGGATCGCATCCTGTGAGCGCGCCAATTGTTCCATGGCGACAAGACCTAACGGCGGCAGGATCGTTACGTGTTCCGACTCAAGGTCGGTGGCCTCAATGCCGGCCACCGTGACATGATGTCCGGCTAGGCTGAGCTGTTGGCCCACTTCGAAGCATCGAATGCCCGGCCCCGCCATCCGAGTCGAAACGACATCGTTAGCTACTATCAAGATACGCATTGATGGCAATTCTAATCGTTCTCCAAACGATGTAAGAGCCACTCAAGCCCCGGTGGGATGGCCACGCCGGATTCCCGGACGAGTTTCGCCATCCGACGAGGGTCCGCGGAGGTAGAGGTCTCCACGGCGAGGGTGAGGCGGAAAACCAAC
>PKXE01000054.1:0-1579 GCA_003132265.1 Candidatus Dormiibacterota bacterium
GGTTGTTGCAGAGCGAGTTGCACGGTTGGCCCAGAAGGCCAGTTTTGAGGCTCATGGGTGCAGCTGAAGCCGCCGAATCTGCGTGCGGGGGGCACCCGGTGGCGTCGAGGGCGCCTGCACCGACTAGGACGGCCGCCTTCTTGCCGGCATGGAGGACCGCAGCCGCCGACGGTAGCTCCTGCTCGCTCGGGCACCCGGAATGCGGCTGTCGATCCTCCTGAGCACGCCCCTCCGAGATGCCAACCACCCCGGAAACGTAGCCCAAGTCACGGTGGAGGCAGCTGTGGCCGCGTTGGCAGGGCCAGGCGGCGGCACGGCGTCTACCCCCGTGTGACCCAGTGGGGTGCTACACTCGAGGCGCTGCAAAGTACTTTGGGATCCCAAGTCGTCCCCACCGAGGAGTGCCCCGCCATGGATAAAGGTCAGCGAGCAGATAGCCCCGCCGCGATCGGCGACGAGTCGCTCCTCTCGCCGGAAGAGACGCTGGCCCTGATTGAAGCCCAGCATGGAAAGGCCGTCCGGAGCTTGCATGTCGACCCGGCGCTGATCCTCGGTGCGTGGGGGGTGGCGTGGCTGGTTGGTTTCGGAGCGATCTATCTAGCCGCCAATGGGTGGCTCGGTACGGTCCTGCCGACCTGGGTGGCCGGCCTGATCGCCGGGCTCCTGTTCGCGGCTGCCACCATCCTGTCGTTCGGCGAGCAGGTCCGACGCGGACGTGGCGTTCAAGGGCCGTCTCGGCGTCTCGCTGCCATGTATGGGTGGTCATGGCTCCTGGCGTTTGTCGGCCTCTTTGCGTTCGATCTCGCCCTGGAGCACCAGGGACTGCCGTCAGATCTGGCACCGCTCCTCTGGACTGGGAGCTCTCTGCTGGCGGTCGGCCTGCTTTACCTAGCCGGGGGGATGCTCTGGGACGACCGCCTGCAGTACGGACTCGGGGTGTGGGTGTTGGTAACCGGCGCGGCCAGCGTCGCTGCGGGGGTGTCCGGGAACTTTGCAGTGCTGTCATTGGCAGGTGGAGGCGGTTTCCTGGTCGCTGCCATCGTCGCTCGGGTCCGTGGCTGGCGCTCAGAGGTTGCGCAGGCGTGACTGTGGAGCGGGCCCTTCCTAATCTTGATTCGGTCATCCACGCCCAGGGCCGCCTCCGAGTGACGGTGGCCCTCTCCGTCTTGCCCGCAGGGGACAAGGTCACCTTCCCGCGTCTCCAGGAACTGGTCGGCATGACTGCCGGCAACCTGTCAACCCACCTGCGCAAGCTCGAGGATGCCGGCTACATCACGATCACCAAGACCTACCAGCGTCGCATTCCGGTCACCTACGTGACGCTGACGAAGGTCGGACGCCGGGCGTTCGAGGACTACACCGCAGCTCTGCGCGACCTACTTGCCACGCCCGTTGACCGTTCAGATGACGAGGAACTGTGACGGCCTGCCAAATTCCGATGCTCCTCCCGCGGATCCTGCGGCGTTCGGAGACTAGTGCCGCGAACCAGCGGCTGCCGTCGGTCTAATTGAGGCGATTCTCTGCGAGGTTCAGGTCTTCAAACGCCTGCGCGGTGGTCGTAAGAGGAGCCCGAGCAGGC
>PKXE01000054.1:1587-4163 GCA_003132265.1 Candidatus Dormiibacterota bacterium
CTCTGCGTCGCCGTAGGGGGCGGGATTCTGGGCTCCCCGGCGCGGCGGTCGAGGGCGGGTGAGAACCTGATCGCACCTTCAGCGCAGTCCCCGGGGGCCACCCACGGGCCCTGTCTGACGGCGCCGCGGTAGTGGTTGCCCCCGTGATCCTCGGCCCACCAAGAGAGCGGGGCTAGCGCCTCCCGCCCGTCGAAGAGCACTCCCGGACGCTGCCAGGCGGAAGCACGGCGGGGTAGAGGTGGAACGCGCCTGCGGCTGAGACCAAGCCCTCTCTGTTGACGGAAGTGCCGCCAGTCGGAGGTACCACCACGCCCCACGCCACGGCTTCGCCGGGATCCTCCCCGCGCGCCCAGCCCGAGAGTAGCGACGCCCACCGGCTCAGGCAGTTGGCCGGTTGCCGCGCGGTGCCCGGTGAACGCCAGCGCCACTCCGCGTACCTGGTTGAGCACGGGAGAGTCGGGTGCAAGGGCCCCGGCCGCGATCAGCGCGACGATAGCGATATCGACCAACGCAAGTGGCCCGGATCGCGGAAAGACGCCGAAGGAGGCCGCCCCAGGCGGTTTACCACGGGGTCGACTGGCGGCAGGACCGTCACATGACCAGCGGCCGAGGCAGCGGACCCAGCAAGATCCAACCAGTTTGAGTCGGCATCCGTCGGTATGTGACCTTTGGTAGACCGATCGACTGACCTTTGATATGGTTTGCTCTGCCGATGCCGAACCATGTCGAGTCTAACGATGTGGTTCGATCAGCCCCTAGATTGTGCCTAACTTGGGGCGTCTGGATGCCACTCAGCTATCTGGCCCTAAGCGCGCTGTTGCTATCACCGGCGCTCCTTGGTGGTGGGACTCGCTTGGTTGGTTACGGAGCGGATGGCGCCATGCACCAGTGGTTCTTACAGTGGTTCCCTTACGCCATCTCTCACGGGGTCAATCCCTTCATCAGCAACTACGCCACAGCTCCGCAGAATACCAACTTGCTTTGGAATAACGCTAACCTGTTGTTGGGCTTGGCCTTCTGGCCAGTTGTGCGGCTCCTGGGTGCGGTCAACACGCTGAATTTGCTCTACGTGGTGTTGATGGCCAGTGCGGGAAGCCTGCTGGCCTGGCAGCTTCGGCCACATGTGCGCCATGCCAGCTCAGCCTGGATGGGCGGCGCCATCTTCGCCTTTGCCCCTTGGATGCAGTCCGAGCTCGCGGCGGCCCACCTGACTATGCTCGCAATTGGCACGCTGCCGCTGGGTTGGTGGATCGGGACCAGAACGCTGGCTGCAGCCCGGGAGAAGCGCCACCTGGTTCGGTGGGGACTGGCCTGCGGAGGCTGGCTCATCTTGCAGTACTGGTCTGATAAGGAGCTGCTGGCCACGACGGCGGTCATGGTGGGTTGCCTTGTGGCCTTGCGCTGGTTCTGGGGTCGGCGGGTGGACCTAGCCTTGGTGCGGCAGCTGTCGACCGTGGTGGTGGTGGCGATCGTGGTGACGGCGGCCTTGCTGGCGGTTCCGCTGGCGATCCAGTTCGGCAGCCACGTCTCCTTGAGCCAGAGCACGGTCAGTTCCCCCAAGACCAACGTGATCGATCTACTGGCCTACATCCTGCCCGGGTATGGTCAGCTCGTGAGCAGTTCGTTCACCACCTCCATAACCGGGCATTTCACAGGGGAGCTCCTGGAAACCGATCTCTACTTGGGGTTGCCGCTGATAGTGCTGGTGGTGGTGGCCGCTTGCCGGCAATGGGGACGCCCTCTCGTGCGGTTCGGCGTGGCCTGCACTCTTCTGGGCGCCATCTTTGCCTCTGGAGCCTGGCTGCACATCGCTGGTCACTCGGTCGAAATGCCTCTGCCTTGGCTGCTCCTTGGCCATCTGCCCGGTTACGCCAAGGCCATTCCGGCGCGAATGGCCCCGTTCGTGCTGGCTGGAGTAGCCTGCCTGTTGGCTGCTGGTTGGGATGAGGTCCGCTGGCGGTTGCAACCCCCTTTGCAGGTGTTGTTAGCCCTGCTGTTGGCAGCAACGCTGCTTCCCAGCACGGGGATTGTGCAGGGGATCAGAGGCAGCTCCGTATCCATGCCGCGAGTTCTCTCCTCGGCGGCGCTGCGAGCCCTGAGGTCGGGTGCAATGGTGATCACCGTCCCAATCCCTACTCGCAGCAATCACGGTATCAGCATGTATTGGCAGAGCGAGGACCAGTTCCGATTCAAGGAGCCATTCGGATTCCTGTTGCACCCGTCCCCGAGCGGGGTGTACACGGACAACCTCAATCCATCTCCACTGGAATCATTGTTTCTCACGCTGACTGACGACCGGAGGCCAACATCTCCCCTTCCCCGGGCAGCGCTGGCCCGTCAGATACAGGATTGGCGAGTCGCGGCCATTGTCGACGTGAGAGAGTCTGGTTTTCAGAACTCGGCGCGAGTGCTGGAGTCGCTTCTGGGTCAGCCTAGGATGATCGATGGGGCAGCGGTGTGGCTACACCCCCATGTCTTGAGCTAGTCCAGAGCAGCGAGCCAGAGAGCGATAGGTTATGGGCTCTCCTTCTACCGCATCGGGCAGTCAGTGATATGGACCCCGTCTGCTGGACCGG
>PKXE01000025.1:0-3765 GCA_003132265.1 Candidatus Dormiibacterota bacterium
GTCGATCTTCGCTGGGGTGCGGCTGCGCACCAACGCCGCCAAGCGGATGCAGGTCCGCGAGAACGCTCTCTACCTGGTCTTCAAGTTGGTGCTGCGCTTGGGCACCAACTGGCGCCCCCTCAATGGACGCAACCAGCTCGGTCTGCTGCTCGCCGGGGAACGCTTCATCGACGGCCGCCTCGCACGAACTCAGCGAGCCACCACGGAGGGTACTGCCGCCTAACTCACCGCCCTGATTTGCTGGAAGGAATTTCCACAAGTCTTGACGCGAGCTCCTTGAACACCCACAGTTTCCCCTACCAGGAGGGCATCTCCGCAACTGGGCCCCCCTCTCCGTCAGCTCCTTGCTGAAAAGGTCAGGCTAGGGCACCTCGGCCACGTCCGCTTCCGAGATGGGCTGGCCGTTCTCGTCCACACCAAAGGTGCCGGTAGCACGGGAGGGGGCTCCGGGCCTCCTCGGGATGGCGGCGATCACCTTCTGTAGCGAAGGGTTCATTCTGGCCGTGACCGAGAAGCGCACCCCCGCCTGCCGGCGGGTTCTGAGCACCCGGCCGCTGCAGAAGCCGGAGTCCGCCCTCATGGTGAGCTGGCCGGTGGCGCCCGCCTCCCGCACCCGGGCGAAGGTCTCGCGCACGAACCCCGCCGCTCCTCTTTGGGTGATGGCCGACCCACCCCGCAGCCGGGAGTGGAGCACCTCCCCGCTGTCGGCCCGGCTGGCCGGGAGCGGGTGGTAGCCGCGCACCTTGGTGTAAGCGAAGTCCACTTCCTGCTTGAGCACCCCGTAGGTCTCGCAGATGGTGAAGTCCAGGTCCCGGGTGAGGTCCCGGTCTCCTGGTCCCTGGCCGGCAGCCCAGGCTCGACGCAGGGCCTCCCGGCCCACCGCGTCGAGCGGGCGGACATGGCCGAATGTGAGGCTGCGCAGGAAGGTGCCCAGGGTGGACGGCGCCAGCACCGCGTGGCCCAGAACCGTCTGGGTCGCTCTCACCTGGAGCACGTCGGCGGCGTCGATGCTGCCCCTACCTGCCAGCATGGCGTGGATGAGGGTCACCGCCTTGTGGCCGACGTTGGCCTCGCCCAAGTCCACGTGGTACTCCACCAGCTCCCTCAACTGAAGGTGCTGGCCCAGAGTGGCCGGCAGCAGGAGACCGGCGCTGGCCACAGCGTGGACGTCGTCGAAGGCGACTCCGAGGCGGTGCAGAGTGTGAGATCAGGACGGCCAGGAAAAGGTGCTCAGCGCTGGGATAATTGGTGGTGTTAGGAAGCCAATCTGCCCCCAGCGCTGAGCACCTTTTCCTTGTGTATTGCCCTCCCTCTACCCCCACCTGGTCGGTCGTTCCAAGCTTAGTGTGAGGCTCGGGGATCAACCCGAGGGGAGCTGCACTCCCCTCGGGTCTGGTGTCTACCTCAGAACGCCTGCCGCAACAGTTCGAGCACCTCCGCTGGATCGTTCACCGGGCGTGCGTTGAACAGTGTGGCGGTGTCGGCGAGCGCGTGCAGCGCGTCGGCCTCCAATGCGTCCTCGGGGACGCCGAGTTGGCGCAGGGTCATCGGGAGCTTGATTTCCCGCATCAGGGCCTCGACCGCGTCGGCGGCAGCCAGCGCCGCGTCGTGATCAGTCATATCGGTAGTGTCGACTCCCAGCCCTTGGGCCGCCATAGCAAGCTTGTCGGCAGCGTGGACGGCATTGAAGCGCATCACCTTGGGCAGCACGATCCCGCATACGGTTCCATGGTGGGCGTGGTGCAGTGTCCCGATGGTGTGGGCCATGGAATGAGCGAGGCCGACTTGCGCCGTCGAAAAGGCCCAACCCGCCATGCACGCCGCCACCGACACCTGAATGCGTGCCTGCTCGTCCTCGCCGTTGGCCACGGCCCGCGGCAGGAATTCCTTCATGAGGCGGAGCGCGTGCAGGGCCTGCCCGTCGCAGACGGTCTCCGCAAGCGTGCTCGTCAGCGCCTCGACGGCGTGAGTGATCGCGTCCATGCCCGTCGCCGCGGTGAGGTGCGCCGGAAGGGTGATCGTCATGCGCGGGTCGAGAATGGCGACATTCGGGATGATGTTGGCGTCGACGATATACACCTTCCGGTCGAGCTTCGTGTTGTGGATGACCGCGACGCTAGTCACCTCGCTACCCGTTCCGGCGGTGGTCGGGATGGCGATGTGCGGCGTCTGCGGCTCGGTCAGGCGCAAGTCCGCGATGTAGTCGTTCGCCTCGCCGCCGTTCTTGAGGGTCACGCAGACGGCTTTCGCGGTGTCGATGACGCTCCCACCGCCGACGCTGACGATGCAGTCGGCGCCGAGCTCACGGGCCTTCCCTGTGGCCGCGTCGACCGTGGCCAGATCGCTGTCCGCCGGGATGTCGTCGAAGGCCCCCACTAAAAGTCGCACAGCGCGTTCTGGACCAGTTGGGTGAGCCCCGCCTGGCGGACGCCCGCGTCGGTCAGGATCATGGCCCGGCGGCAGCCGAGGCTGACCACCGCCTGCGGGAGNNAGGTTCATCATCTGGAAGTTGGCCCGGCGCGAGGCGGCGCTGTTCATATGAATGCGTTTGACCTGCGTGTACTCCGCGAGGCCCACGCCGCCGAATTCGCGGCCGACCCCCGACTGCTTGTAGCCGCCGAACGGGGCGAAGTCGCCGAAGATGTGGAAATTGTTGATCCACATGGTACCCGTACGAACCTGGCGGGCTATGCGCTCAGCCCTGGCGTTGTTGTTCGAGAAGACGGCGCCCGCCAACCCGTACATGGAGTCGTTGGCGATGGTGACTGCTTCTTCATCCGAGTCGAACCGTTCGACGCAGACCACCGGCCCGAAGATCTCTTCCTGGGCGATGCGCATGTCGTTGCGCACGTTCGCGAAGATAGTCGGCGCGTAGTAGAAGCCGCCCTCGAAACCCGATGGCTGGACTCGTGTGCCGCCGGTGATGAGATCCGCGCCCTCATCGATCCCGAGTCGGACATAGCCTTCCACGGTCGCAAGTTGGGCGGCGCTCACCAGCGGTCCCTGACGCGTGTCTGGGAGGAGTTGGTAACCCACCCGCAGTTCTTCGGCACGCTTACGCATGCGCTCGACGAAGTCATCGTATATCTTCCCGGCGACTAGGACCCGGGTACCTGATTCGCAGACCTGTCCCTGGTGGAAGAACGTGCCGAAGATGGCGCCCTCCACGGCCAGGTCCGGGTCGGCNNCGGTAAAAGCGATCTTGTCGACGTCGGGATGGGTACAAAGCGTATTGCCCAACTCGGCGCCCGGGCCGGTCAGGACGTTGATGACGCCCGGGGGAATGCCGGCGGCCTGGGCGGCCTCGGCCATGATGAGCGCTGTCAGCGGCGTGACCGACGCCGGCTTCAAGACGATTGTGTTTCCCATGACGATGGCGTGCGCGATCTTCCAGGACGCCATGCTGATCGGGAAGTTCCAAGGGATGATGCCGACGCAGACCCCGATCGACTCGCGGCGGATGTACTCGCGGGCGGGTGCGAAGATGTTGCCGGAGAAGGGGATCTCCTCTTCCCAGGGNNTCGAGTCCATCACGGCCAGTCGAACGCCCTGGGCCGCGATCTGGTCAGCGAAATCATAGCACTTGCGCGCTCGCACCTGGGGCGCCAGACCGCTCCACTCTCCGTGGTCGAAGGCGCGGCGCGCGGCGCCGATGGCCGCCTCGGCGTCGGCCGTGCCCGCCCGCGCCACTTGCGCGATGACTGCGCCGGTTCCCGGGTCGACTGACTCGAACGTCTCGCCGCTCTGCGCTTCGACGAATTCGCC
>PKXE01000025.1:3832-3975 GCA_003132265.1 Candidatus Dormiibacterota bacterium
ATGATCAGCCTAGGGCTCAGAGGGGGCTTGGTCAATGATGCTTTCGCGCACGTTGGCATAGGTAAATGCACCCGGGTGGCGGAGGCGTGACCGCGGCACTGGTTGCGTTGGTGGCGAGCAGTACGACACTCACTCCTGTGCGA